>DATHRQ010000119.1:0-3980 GCA_035465095.1 Anaerolineales bacterium
CGCCCGCGGGGAAGGTCAGCGCTGCGCCGCCCCTGCGCAAATGAGACGAAATTTCACGTGTTGTGCGAATGCGCTCATTGTCGTCGTCGCTGATATACGAGAGCTGCCTTGAGATGTTGACAAGCGATGCCAGAAACGGACGTTGTAATGCGATGATTCGCAAATCAGGCCGATTGATCGCAGTAAAGAGTGCCAGAGTATCGACCATGCCTGGATGGTTGGAAAGAAAAAGCACAGGTTCGTTTGCAGGCAGATGCTCGCTTCCATGAGCACGCACGTCCTTTACATAATGTGCCTGGAGCGTTTGCCTCGCCGCTTCGCTCAGGCCCACCCGGCTGGTAGCGTTGTCGAATTCGACCATGTGCTGTGCAAACGTTCGCGCCGGGCCAATGAAGAGACGGCGCAGGATGGATGCGAGTAAAGGGTAATCTTCCCATCCAAAAGACGAGACCAGGTCGTTGAGGTTGATCTGTGTCAGCGCATCCAGTTGCGACTGCGTCATTCAGGCTCCATGGTGAACTTCAATGGATAGCCTGTATTATTTGCGTCTGCGTGTGCCTTGTTGATGCGTTTTTCCGCTTCCGATTTGGCCAGCGTTTGCACGTAGGCGCTGCCGTAGACATGCGCCGTAAACATGATATCCGCTGCCTTGTTGTTCGAGAGATAAAAATGATTTTTTAATACATGCACGACAAAATCCATCGGCGTGACCTGGTCGTTGTGAATGATGACGCGATAAAGCGGTTCGATCTCGGTGTCAGCTTCTTCGATGATCTCGATGTCGGGGAGCGTTTGGAGGGAGTATGTAGCCACGGATTACATAGATTCTTTTCAGGATGTGATTTGTTCGATCTCGCTCTGTGTAAGTTCGAGGTCGGCGGATTCAAAATTCTCCCTGATGTGCTGCGGATCGACGGACATCGGAATCGTAATGACGCGCGGTTGAGACGTGAGCCACGCCAGCGCGATCTGATAGGGAGTCGCCTTGTGCGCTTCAGCAATCGACCGAAGAACCTGATTCGTTTTCAATCGGCCTTCGTCTACAGGGGAATATGCTGTGAAGATAATGTCGTTTTGCTGACAGTATTCGAGCATTCCATTCCGGACGTACGAACGCTCAGAAACGCTGTAGGGAACCTGATTGGTGATGACCGGTGTTTCGGAGAGGGATTGAGCCTGCTTAAGAAGTTTTACGTTAAAGTTGCTCACGCCCAAATATTTGACTCTGCTGTCACGGACGAGCTTGTTCAACGCGCGAAAAGTCTCTTCGTAGTTAACGCCTGTGCCAGGCCAATGGATCAGATATAGATCGATGTAATCCATGTTGAGGCGGCGCAGGGACCCGTCGCAAGCCTTTAGAACAGCGTCATATCTTAGGTTTCTGGGGTGAACTTTCGTCGTAATAAACAGGTTTTCACGTTGCGCGCCTGCTTCGCGGATGGCGCGACCAAGCAGTTCTTCGCTGTGACCGCCCGCGTACATCTCTGCCGTGTCGAAGTGAGTGTAGCCGATCTCCAGTGCAGAGTGAAGAGCGGCCAGCGATTTGGAATCAGCTGCCGGGTCGGGTGTTGAGCCGCCGCCGATCTTCCAGGTGCCGAATCCGATCTTGGGGAGTGTTAGACGCCGTGCTGAGCCTGTCGAAGCATTGTGGATCGTTTCGTATTTCATGTCCCCAATTCTACCGTGTTACGCACCGAGAATTATTCTCGCTTACTGCTCGTCCTGAATTCCGAATTGACTTTGACGCAGAGCATCTTTCATGGGCATAACGATGATTCGGGAGTCTCCATCCCAAGATGGATAATAATCGAAGTTGACTTCGAATGGACCAAAAATAGGTGTGTAGGTTCCAAGCCTATTGGCTTGCGGATTTGCCACTTCATGGGAAAGGAACATATAGAAATCCGCCTGCGACGGCTGGTCGACTATATTCGATAAGGTGTTCAAATTTTCAGCGGGGATGAACCGGTATGTTGGGGCGGATACGTAATACTTTGTTTGGTCATTCTTTAAAAGATACCAATGCAATTCTTGTGTTTGATCGACATGCTCTCTCGTCGAGATTGATTTTGCAGAACTGTATAACCAGGCCAGGTTGATGGAAAGTGCGAGTACCAGCCCGCCGCCAATTAATAACCTGAGCGCCCTGTATCGTCGAAGGGGATATGAATACCAAGCCGCCAAAACACCTCTGGCTGCGAGGATGGCTAAGAACGGGAACAACAGAAGATAATTCCTGACGAACATTACCTTTTGCAAACTCATATAAGGAATGTATAGCAGGGGCACCGATAAAAATACCCAAGTTTCAAGTTTATTCCAAGAGTCCCTGATTGTCACGAAAAATCCGATCATGATAAGGATGAAAAATAACACGGAGATTCCGGAATGCTTTGAAAACGCAACAAGAGAAATATAAAAGAACAGCAGGGAGGCATGTTCAATTCCGGGATTGACACCGTAGCCCGGATGCCCGCTTTGATAATGTTCGATCTCAAACTGGACGTCCTGGATAAATTTATCCGCTTCGACCAATATCCCGGGTGTAACAAGAAGGAAGACCACGGCGAAGACAAGTATCTGCGATGCGAATAGCACGGCAGATTTCACCCACCCGGATCCAGCATCTCGGACGATTTTTATTACTCCTATGAGGACCGGCACCAAAAAAATCCCGCCATAATATTTGGTTCCACATGCCAGCCCGGCTGTGACGGCTGCGCTTGTCAGCCATATATATCTGGACCGGCCCGGGTCACTGTAAATTGCGGCAAAGACTAATACTATGGTAAGTATCCCAAACTGCATAAGGATACCGTCCGGGGCAAGCCAGCGCGCATGATAAGCGATCTCCCACGATGATGCAAATACAGCGCTCCCTAGTAAACCCGTGATCCAGTAACCCGTCCATTTGAATGCAAGGAAAAATATCCAAAGCATTGTCAATGAGGTCGTAAACAAAAATACGGCGCGCGCACGAAGGATCATCGGTTTGCTGGAAAACCATGTTTCCATGCTGCTTTTGAATTCCGGGCGGTTATAAAAATAAGCGGAAAGGATTTCCGGTGAACTGCTGGCAACAACCAAGTCATAGGTCAATGATGGGTAGTTGTACCAGCCGGGTATTATTTCCCCATTTGGTATGCTGTCTCGAACGGATTTTATTAATTTTCTTTCATCCCAGTGTTTTCCAAAATCAATCCCCATAATCCCGGTGTAGATCGTGAATATCCAAAAAAACAGGAGGAAGGCAAAGTAAGGGACCATCTGCTTTGGCTTGTTCATTTCCCCAATTTTACCGTCAATCCATTCTGGTCAAATGCCGAGACGGTTGATGCCGTCGAATGCGGCGGTCTTGTAACATTCTGCCAGCGTGGGATAATTGAACACGTTGTTAATGAAATATTCCACTTTGCCGTTGAATGCCATGACCGCCTGCCCGATGTGGATGAGTTCGCTGGCGCCTTCGCCGATGATATGCACGCCGAGCAGTTCATGCGTGTCGAGATGGAAGATCAGTTTGAGGAGCCCGGTCTGGTCGCCGATGATCTGTCCGCGTGCGATCTCGCGGTACTGCGCCTTGCCGACCTCATAGGGAATGCCTGCCTCGGTCAGTTCACGTTCGTTGCGCCCGCAGGTTGATATCTCGGGAATCGTGTAAATTCCATAGGGGAAGAGTTCGGGCGTGTGTTGGGTTTCTATGTTGAAGGCATGACAGGCGGCCAGACGTCCCTGCTCCATGGATGTGGAAGCGAGCGAGGGAAATCCGATCACATCACCCACAGCGTAGATATTGGGCACGTTCGTTTGGAAGTGTTCATTGACATTTAGGAGTCCGCGCTTGTTCGTTTCGAGTCCCAGGGCTTCTATGTTGAGCGCCTTTGTCGCGCCGGTGCGTCCGATGCTGTAGAGGGCCATTTCGGTCAGGATCTGTTTGCCACTGGTGTGATTGATCTTGACACGTTTTCCGTGTTCTTCAT
>DATHRQ010000120.1:0-1892 GCA_035465095.1 Anaerolineales bacterium
GGACATCACTATATTTCTGATTTTGGTGTTGCCAAACCGGATAAAACGGATGGCCCCGTTTCAGAGGGGATGATCGGTACCACCGGCTACATGAGCCCCGAGCAACTGAACGAGGAGGACTTTGACGAGCGGACCGATGTCTACAGCCTGGGGGTGGTGATCTGCCAGATGTTGAGCGGCAAGCCTCCGCGCGGGAGTGAAGCGGGGTCATCCTCCTCGAAGGACAAAAAAACCGAACATTACATCCCCGATATTTTGAGCGAGGTTCCCGAACTTCCGCCTGAGATGCAGGAGTTCGTCAACATTGCAATGGCGAAGAACAAACAGGGCCGATACGTCACCACAATGCATCTTGCGCGCGCCTTGAACCGCATGGCATTTGGCGAAGACCTGACCACTCCGCGTCGTGACCCCTATGGAAGAGGTGCAGCAGTGCGTACGAGCCTGGTCTGGATTCTCGGCAGTGTGGCGGTCCTGCTGGGCCTCTTTTGGATGTTTGCACGCGGAGGCAACATCCCGTTTCTGGCTGTTGCGCCTCCCACCCCGACCGTAAGCCTGTCTCTGTCCGAAACGCCTGTTTCGGCAATGGAGACATTTACGCCCCTCCCGCCGACCGCCACCGCGACTCTCGAATCCACGCCCACGCCTGAGCCTGCGCCGCCCGGCGGTGCGGATCAGATCGCGTTTCTATCCGGCAACGAACTTTACCTCATGAACACCGATGGCAGCGGGCTGATCCAGGTGCGAACGGAGAACTCCCCAAAATCCAACCTGCAATGGATCGCTGATAATCGTCTTATTTATCTATCGCGCAATTGTGCAAATATGTTGGATGCCAATACAAAACAGGTGCAACAAATTTTTTGCCTGACTGCCAGTGAACAACTGGAAGGGTTCAACATCTCACCGGATGAACAACATGTGGCAATCAGTGTCCAAAGGACATTGAACATCTTTCCTTTCGATTTGGAGTTGCTGAGAACCATCACCTCCCGTTTCGAACTGGTGGAAAATAGGGATAATTGTTTCTATAATCAATTCCCGTTCCTTGAAACGTTCTGGTCGGATGACAAGACACATCTGGTTTCGCATGTGATCGATACCCGGCTGGCGAACTCCGATCAACTGTTCCTGTTGAGCATCGATCTGGAAAACTGTGCCTTTGTCGGCCTGACGCGCGTGGATACCATCCCTGGCGGACGCATTGATTTCGATACCATAAGTACAAAACGCATTGGCAGTTATGATTGGAATGGAAAGAATTTATTCCTGCTGAATGACGCGATCCGTAACGATGGCTTTGGAAATTTGTATCTGTATGACAGCAACACAAAAGAGGTCACGGAGATCAACCCGATCGAGGGACAATGCTGCTACCGCGATGCCCGCTGGAGTCCGGACGGCACCTACATTCTCTTTGCATACCAGAGATTCGACCGCAGTATGATCGAACTCTATTACGTTCCCTTCGCAGAACTGCAAAGCGGGGCAGAGTTGACCCCGATCAATTTGCCCGGCGGTTTTTTTGCCACAGCACGCGATAAACCGCGGCCCGCCCTGCATCCCGCGCCTTAACGCTTTTCCAGAAGCACAAAACCCCTCCAGAGAAGGAGGGGTTTTCCTATTAAAAACCTTGACATATTGACAATTTAGCACTAGTATTAGATTCATGCTAGTATGAAATCCATTCTACTGAAAGGAGCACAATGGTTGACTCACCTGCTCTTACCAAGAAGTTCCAAAAGGAGTTAAACGCAGGGATCGCATCGCTGGTATTGCTCAGTGTGTTGAACAATAGCGATGAACCCATGTACGGATATCAGATCGCCAAGCTGCTGGATGATTACAGTGGTGAGGCGTCCTTCATGAAACAGGGCGCGTTATATCCTGTC
>DATHRQ010000121.1:0-2309 GCA_035465095.1 Anaerolineales bacterium
TAGGATAAGGATAAATAATACGCGCCGATTCATTTGGGACTCACTTTCGCATCCACGCGGGACAGCAGGTTGGTTCTGTTTCGAGGGGTTTTATCTCAACTGAGGCTCGATACGGGTCTCGAGTTTCACTCGACCCTACTCGACCACCGATGTCCGCGATGTGCACTTGCATTCTACCATTTAAGACCCTATTGAACACCAATATGTTCCCGGATGGCGACCAGTGCGGTGTTTCTACACGGCCTTCCATAAAATTCGTGATTTGTGTTATTTCTCCGCTGTGGAAATCGACGATGTAAATATTGCTTATCAAGGCCTCACTCGATCGATCGGCGATTTCATCGTCAGGATTCTCGCGCATGACAAGCGCGATCTTCGTACCGTCCGGCGACCAGTTGGCTGCGTATCCGTGACCGGCATCCACATGCGCCAGAAATTTCGCATCCTGCATGGATGAGGGGGTTTTGTTCGCAAAGGTCACACTCGCTGGGATGGTCCATAATTCGCCGACCGTGAAGGGAGTCTGTGAATCGGGCGTCTTGATGAAAGCGATCTGCTTTCCGTCCGGGGAAAAACGCGCGAAGGAAATATAGTTATATGGATCAGCATACAGTAATTGTGTGGTCCGTCCGTCGTTTTTGGCAAGATGCAGCTCGCTGCCATAACCAAGCCCGCGGGAGAAGGTGAAAGTGAAGTCGCGTGAACCGGGTTTGGCAGACAGATCGTAGGTAAACTCTGTGATGGGAACAGACTCCTGCGTTCCATCTGGAGACGCCTGAATTATCTGCGGACTGCCGAGCGAGTCGATTTTGAGATAGGCGGCCTCGCCATCCGACCTCCACGCCAGGAAGTGGCTGTCAGAGTCAGTGACCGGTTGGGAAACAGAATCAGATTCAAAGCCTGCACTGAGCGATGACGAAGTGTTCAGGAAAAGAACCGTCTGCCCGTTGGGACAATTCAGCTCGATGAGCAGGAACGGTCCGTGAGGTGCGGGGAACGTGTTGTACAGTCCGCAGGTGACGGGAATCGAAAAGGGAATCTCCTTTGTAAGTTGAAGGTCTTCTGTGTATTCGAGGAAGGCGGGGGGATCGAAGCGGTAGACGAGCAGGGATGTTTGGAGAGGCGGGGGCGGTGTGGATGTACAGGACAAAAGAAAGAGCAAAGAAGCAAAAATAACAAAATGAGAGAAACGACGCATGGGAACAATTATAAGGCGAGGTTATAATCTTTATACGAACTTGATGGTCGAGTAGCGAGCGTTCGTTGCGAGCATATCGAGACCATAGCTAACGGAAATATTTTTGCTTATGCGGTGGTTTCGACCACCAGAATTGGGATAAATTTATGCACATTTTAGTAACCAACGACGACGGCATCCACGCGCCCGGGCTGCTTGCGCTGGCGCAGGAGATGCGAAAACTCGGCAAGGTGACGGTTTTCGCGCCTGATAGAAACTGGTCTGCCTCGGGACATGTAAAAACCATGGAGCGCCCAATACGCGTACAGGAAGCCGTGCTGGCAGACGGCACAACCGCGTTCATGTCTGATGGCGCACCTTCGGATTGTGTCGCCATTCCGCTGCTGGGATTCATCAAGGAGGATATCGATCTGGTCGTATCGGGTATCAACCCGCTCGCCAACCTGGGACACGACGTGACCTACTCGGGAACCGTCACCGCGGCCATGGAGGCGGTCATCGCCGGCGTACATGGAATCGCAGTATCGTTGAATTCTCCTGACGGTCACAAAGGTAAATTGGATTATTCCACTGCCGCTGTGGTGACCCGCCGGATCGTGCAGCGGGTCACGGTTCAGGGGATGCCGAAAGATGTTGTCTTGAATGTGAATATCCCCTATCGAAAAGAGGATGAACTGGCCGGGTACATGATCACCCGCCAGGGACTGCGTGTCTACCGCGACGAACTGGACTCGCGCATCGATCCGCGCGGCAAGCCGTATTTTTGGATCGGCGGCGAAGCGCCCACCGGCGTGTTCCAGGACGGCACAGACTTCGGCGCATTGGAGGACGGCTATGTGTCCATCACGCCGCTGCAATTGGATCTGACGAATTACAAGGCAATGGACGAATTGAAGAAGTGGAAATTTTAATTTACATGTAGGGGCACAGCGAGACGAAAGACCGTCCGTATCTTTATTGATTCGCTGTGCCCCTACGATTGAAATGAATGAACAATGACAAAAAAAGCAATCCAAACTTATTGGCAAAAGTTCCTAGCCACCCTCCCAAAGGACTCCCCGTACTATTCCACAAGCTACAATACCGAAGGCTGGGGAGACAGCTCCGAGAT
>DATHRQ010000122.1:0-4082 GCA_035465095.1 Anaerolineales bacterium
GGCAAGAATCAACAGCGGATGAAACCTCGGCGAGCGGAAGGATTGGGCTAAAAATCCATTAACCGCCGCTGGTCGAGTAGTGGCGCCCGAGCGCCTCGTATCGAGACCAGCAGAATCTTTGAAAGACAAATAATTCTCCTCTGAGGCGCCGAAAAACCAGACCGCATTCGGCAGGGCAGGGACGCGGAACGGCTTGCCGCCATAGCCAAGCGACATCCCAAACGGATCGTTCCACAACCCGAATCCCCACGTCCCGGAAATCGAATCGCTTGAAGCGCGGGCTGATAGGCTTAGGATAAATCCGTATCGATGTGGAAATCGCCTTCTCGAAGCCTGCGTATAGTCACTAATTTGTGCAAGACGGTATGTATCCGCTTTTCCCGAAGGGATCGTCAGCCGATAATGCGACGAATCGCTTGAAATTTCCTCCACACGCGCAGACGGCGTGGACTGCGGTTTTAATTGCGTATAACCCATGTATTTATTATAGTATTGTTGGTATGCATTGGGATAAACTTTGCGCTCTGCATTTCCAGTGTACAATATTCCAGCGGCGTGCCGGCTTTTGATGCAGTAGCATCCGTCAGCGAGAAGAGACGCGCCGTTGATCTTTGTCAAATGACTTTAGGAGAATAGATGTTTCAGTCCCCACAACCCACCCGCTTCGATCTCAATTTTACCCTGGCGGGGATTCCCGTGCGTGTGCATCCATTGTTTTGGGTGTTGGTCCTCTTTCTCGGAATAGGCTCCGGTAATATCGTTCAAATATTGATCTGGTTGGGCGTGGTTTTTATCTCCATCCTTGTGCATGAATTGGGACACGCGCTGGCCTTCCGTCGTTACGAAGTTGATTCGTATATCGTCCTGCATATGATGGGCGGACTGACAATTCCCATTTCGACTCCGTTCGGCGGCGGCTGGACGAATGCAGCACCCACCCCGAGACAGCAGATCAACATTTCGCTGGCTGGGCCCTTTGCAGGGTTTATCCTTGCGGGGCTGATCGTGGCGGGCGTCGTTTTTTCAGGAGGGACGATCAGCCTGCTGCCGTTTTCGATCTCCTTACCCTTTGGCGGGCAGTTCCTGCGAACGATCATTGTCTTGTTTCTTTGGGTCAATATTTTTTGGGGTCTTGTCAACCTTCTGCCTGTTTTCCCCCTGGACGGGGGACAGGTTGCCCGCAACTTTCTCATTCAATTCGATCCTCTGGATGGCACACGTAAATCGCTTTGGCTTTCGACGGTTACCGGTGCAGCAATTGGACTCGCCGCCTTATACTATTTGGGCAGTGTGTATATGGCCATCCTGTTTGGATATCTGGCGCTTCAAAGTTATCAGGCGCTGGGAGCGCGCTATTGAAGTAGTTTACAACTGTGAAAACCACACTCATTTTCTAGACAATGCAGGCATCACATGATAAACTTTTGACCGCATATATTGGCGTGGCTCGTTGGTTGAGTAGGTCGAGTGATTTTATCGACCGTATCGAAACCAGCGCCACGCCTTTTATTGCGAATACCCTTAGCTTCACCGCCGTCCTCGGCGGCGAAGTGAGCGCCGAGGACGGCGTTCGGAGCACGAGGCTTAATGGACATTCTTCTTACCGGCTCTGTAGCCTACGATTACCTGATGACCTTCCCGGGACTTTTCAAGGAACAGATCCTGCCCGAACTCCTGGGTTCGATCAGCCTGTCCTTTCTGGTGGATGGCATGTCGAAGCAGCGCGGCGGGATTGCGCCGAATATCGCATACACAATGGCGCTGCTTGGCGAAAATCCGCGTGTGATGGCAACCGTGGGTGAAGATTTTTTGGAGTATCGAAACTGGCTCGACTCCAAAGGCGTGGACACAACCTTGATGGAAGTGATCCCCGGCGAATTCACCGCTTCGTTCTTCGCGACAACGGATCGGGATTCTGCTCAAATTGCCTCGTTTTACCCCGGAGCAATGGGACACTCCGCCAAACAGTCGCTGAAGATATTGGATAAAAAGCCCGAACTTGTCATTGTCTCACCCAGCGCGCCGGATGCCATGATGAAATTCCCTGCCGAATGCCGCGAGTTGGATATCCCATATTTATATGACCCCAGCCAACAGGTACTGCGTCTTGAAGGCAGCGAATTGGCACGCGATATGGAAGGCGCACAATTCCTATTCTGTAACGATTATGAATTTGGGTTGATCTCCAAGAAAACAGGCTGGAGCCTGGACCAAATCCTCGGGCACGTTAAAGTGTTGGTAATAACACGCGGCAAGGACGGCGCCGACCTCTACATGGGCGGTGACGCGGTTCACATCCCAACCGTCCCTGAGGATGAGATCGTCGATCCCACAGGCGTGGGCGATGCCTTCCGCGGCGGATTCCTGGCAGGCTACTCACGCGGCTTCGATTGGAAGTTGTGCGGAGAGGTCGGGTCTCTTGCTGCGGTATATTGTCTTGAACAAAAAGGTACGCAGAATCATCGCTATTCAAAAAAAGAATTCATTGAACGTTTTCGAATTCATTTTGACGATGGTGGTAAATTGGATGAACTTTTAAAATAAATCTGGTTGTCGAGTAGGGCGAAGCCGTATCGAGACCAAATGTGATCAAAAATTATTTTAGTTAGTTGTGGTCTCGATATGTTCCTCGCTGTCGCTCGGAGCCATTCGACCACCGAAGTATATAAAAAGGAGCAATACATGAGTAACTACGATATCAAGGACATCAATCTGGCCGAAGGCGGACGCCGCCGAATGGACTGGGCGGAGAACGAAATGCCCGTTCTGCGTCAGATCCGTGAGCGTTTCAAGAAAGAAAAGCCTCTAAAGGGTTTGCGTCTTTCCTGTTGTTTGCATGTGACCACGGAAACGGCCAACCTGATGGTGACGTTGCAAGACGGCGGCGCAGACATTGTGTTGACCGCCTCCAATCCGCTTTCAACGCAGGATGATGTTGCCGCAGCATTGGTCAATCAGTACGAGATCCCTACCTACGCGATCAAGGGCGAAGACAACGTCACCTATTACAAGCACATCCGTGCCGCGTTGGAACACCAGCCGCACATGACCATGGATGATGGTGCCGATCTGGTTTCCTCCCTGTTCTTTATCGAAATGGGACGCTTCGAGAAACTCGAACCTTCCCTGGCTTCCTGGGCAAAGGGCCTTTCCGATGAGGAGCGCAGGACCTTGCTGGCCAACGTTATCGGCGGCACAGAAGAGACCACCACGGGTGTCATCCGTCTAAAGGCGATGGAGACCGACAAAGTCTTGAAGTTCCCCGTCATCGCTGTCAACGATGCATTGACCAAGCACTTATTCGACAATCGTTATGGTACGGGTCAATCCACCATAGACGGCATCATCCGCGCTACAAACGTCCTGTTGGCTGGAAAGAATTTTGTAGTGGCAGGCTACGGCTGGTGCGGACGCGGTCTCGCGTCCCGTGCACGCGGTATGGGCGCGCAGGTCATCGTCACTGAGGTTGATCCGATGAAGGCGCTCGAAGCGGTTATGGATGGCTACCAAGTAATGTCGATGGAAGAGGCGGTCAAGATCGGCGATTTTTTCTGCACGCTGACAGGCGATATCAACGTGCTTGATAAGCATCACTTTGAAGGTATGAAGGACGGCGCGATCGTTTCGAACTCGGGCCACTTCAATGTGGAGATCAACATCCCCGCATTGGCAGAGATGAGCCAGGGCGAGCCCGAACGTGTGCGCCCGTTCGTGGATCAATATATTACAAAAGATGGACGCAAGATCAACATTCTTGGCGAAGGTCGCCTGATCAACCTCGCCTCAGCAGAAGGGCATCCTGCCTCCGTGATGGACATGTCTTTCGCCAACCAGGCCTTATCCGCCGAATACATGGCGAAGAACGCCGACAAACTGGAGAAGAAGGTCTACTCTGTACCCGAGGAGATCGACAAGGAAATCGCCCGCCTCAAACTTGAAGCAATGGGTGTTGATATCGATACGCTGACCGAAGAGCAGGTCAAGTACCTGAGTTCGTGGGAAGAGGGAACATAAACTTAACGAAGTAACTATCACCTAGCACGTGACAGTCACTTTTATAGAGACTCAGGACTCGGCGAACT
>DATHRQ010000123.1:0-1808 GCA_035465095.1 Anaerolineales bacterium
ACCAAAGCAACTAATAATGCTGGAGAGCAATAAATGGTACGAAGGAAGTCAAGATTGAAAATACTTCTGGTTAGTGCTTCCATCCTTCTGCTAATTACTGTTGGGTTTTTCGTTTCACTGTTTGTTAATCATCCCGTTGGCGTAGAGGAACTTTGGAAAAGGGAATATAGAAATCGAAATCTTGAAGGTAAAACTGTGGTTGTACGAGGAGATATTTTATTTGAACCGTTTTCTGATTTCCGATTTAATGCTGTTTACATTGTGGATTCAGATACGGCAATGAATTTGCGATCGCCCTCTTTTGCTTTTTGGTTTGGCGTAGGAATTGATGGCGTATCCTGCGTTGTTGAAGACGGTAAAAACCTAATGACTTGCGAACCATTTGACCCTACACATGGTGCTGTTTATGAATTCAAAGGAACAATCAATATAGATCAGATAGGGAAAAAAGAAATAATGTGGTTATCGGATATAGACTTTGAAAATTCACGCCAATTAGTAAATGGTGAATGGGAACCTATCCCATTGGGCAAGTTCATAGTTCAATTTGAAGAATAGTAATATATATTATCCAACTACCGACTCGTAGAGGAATTTATATGTCTGAAATAATCAAAAAATTAACATCATTAGGCCAATCCATCTGGTACGACAACATCGAACGCAAGCTGCTTGAAAACGGCGAGCTCAAAGCCATGATCGAGCGCGGTGACATCCGCGGAGTAACATCCAATCCGTCCATTTTCAATGCGGCCATTGCGAAGACCAATGATTACGACTCGGCGCTTACTCCGCTTGCCTGGGCCGGTTGGGACGCCGAAAAGATCTTCTGGCAGCTTGCCATCGAAGACATCAAAGCCGCCTGTGATGCCTTTTCTCCGCTCTATGAGGAGACCAATGGCGGAGATGGATTTGTCAGTATCGAGGTCAGTCCGCATCTCGCCCATGACACTGAAGCCACAGTCGCGCAGGCACAGCAGCTTTGGGCGCGTGTGGCGCGGCCGAACCTGATGGTCAAGATTCCCGCCACGAAGGAAGGCATCCCCGCCATTCGCAAGTCAATTGCTGCGGGCGTGAACATAAACGTCACGTTGATCTTTTCATTGGCGCGTTACGCCGAAGTGATGGAGGCTTATCTCAGCGGACTTGAAGATCGTGTAGAAGCAGGACATCCCATCGATCACGTTGCCTCGGTGGCATCCTTCTTTGTTTCGCGGGTTGATTCCAAGATCGATCCGCAGCTTCCCGATGGCTCCAACTTGAAGGGCAAGTCTGCGATTGCCAATGCCAAACTTGCCTATGATCTGTATCATCAAACTTTTGTCGGGCGCCGCTGGGAAAATCTCAAGGTCAAGGGTGCGGGCGTCCAACGTCCGCTGTGGGCCAGCACCAGCACGAAGGATCCTGAGTATCCCGACACGCTGTACGTCGATGAATTGATCGGCCCCGAAACCGTCAACACCCTTCCACCGAAGACCCTGGAGGCTTTCAAGGATCACGGCACCGTCGAAGCGACTCTCATGCGCGATCTGGATGAAGCCCAGTTCGTGATGGATCAACTTGAAGCCGCGGGCGTTTCGATGGATGTTGTCACGCAGGAATTGGAGGATGAAGGCGTCAAAGCTTTTGCGGATGCGTTTACGCAGCTGATTGCGACAATCGACGAGCGAAGAACGAGCGCCGTTTCTTCTCTGGGACCTGTGGCTGACCCTGTTTCCAAACGGCTATCTCAACTAGACACGGAGTCTGTTCCCGAACGCCTCTGGAAGCATGATCCGTCCCTGTGGACGGAGGACGAAGCCGGAAAA
>DATHRQ010000124.1:0-1742 GCA_035465095.1 Anaerolineales bacterium
GTACGAGAAGGGATTTTTTTATTAGGGGGTTGATTCTGTTGATGTTGGTGGCACGCTCGTGGCTGTCGCTGCGCTGCCTGTGCTGGTAGGTGCTGTGCCTGCGACAACGATGATCACATACACTTCATTGCCGAAGAACTGTCCGCCTGCAGTTTGCATACGCCAGTTGCTTTGATAGGTTCCAGGGGTGGTCGGTGCGGTCATCGCGACGGAAATATCATATTGTGCGCCGGAGGCAACGGAATTGGACAATGTGACTGTCGAGCCTCCAAGTGCGTTGCCGGTCGTAAACGCAAATTTAAAGCCCGCCTCCCAGGCACACGAGCCGGAGTTCAACACTTTCCAGGTTTTGGTAAAGGTCTGGCCCGGAGTCATGGTCGTGTTGTCGGGAATGTTCACATCACTCACGAATGTGAGACCGTAACAGGTGGCCGGCGAACCCGATCCGCCTGAGGAAGCGGTCGGCGCGGCGATCAATGTCCCTGCGGTGGGCGTCGCAAAAGCCGCGAAGGTCGGCGAGGCTGTCAGCGTCGGGAACTGCGTCTGGGTGGGCGGCGCAGCAATGGCTGTCTCAGTCAGACCCGCGGCGAACGTCTCCACAGCCTGGGTCCGTATCTCTTCAGGGCTCAGTGTTGGCGTTGGTTCTGGTTCGCCTGCTCCACATGCTGTCAGTATCAGCAGGCTGGCGAGCAGAACGAAGATCATTTTTCGTTTCATATATACTCCTTCTATACTCCTTGCTTTTTCAATCCGAGATTTTACCCGGCTTATCCGAACTTAAACGGACGATTGCCCTACAATGTTCCAACGATCTGGCTGTGGCGGTATAATCCTTGACTATGATTTACTTGGACTATTCCGCTTCGACGCCTGTGGACCCGCGCGTGATGGACGTGATGGCTCCCTATTTTTCCGATTCATTTGGGAACCCCTCGTCTGTCCATCGTTTCGGACAGCAGGCCGAAGCTGCGGTCGACTCCGCGCGTGAGACGGTTGCGGGCGTTCTGAATTGCCGCCCGGATGAGATCATCTTCACTTCATGCGGTTCCGAATCGGACAACCTTGCCATCCGCGGTGCGGCCTACGCCATGCGCGAAAAGAGCGGCGCAAAATGGATCCTTGCCTCGCGGGCCGAACACCCTGCCGTGACGAAGACCCTGCTGCACCTCGAAAAATATGAAGGCTTCCTGATCGAATGGCTGGAGGTGAACGGGCAGGGCATGGTTACCCCGGAAATTGTATCAAAAGCGGTCCGTGACAACACAGCCATCGTTTCTGTGATGCATGCCAATAATGAGATCGGCACGATCAACCCGATAGAGGAAATTGCTGAAATATGCAAGGCAAATAACATTCTCTTCCATACCGATTCGGTACAGGCCGCGGCCTATTTACCTGTGGATGTGGACGAACTGGGCGTGGATATGCTGTCGCTGGGTGCGCATAAATTCTATGGGCCGAAAGGCGTCGGCGCGTTATACGTCCGAAAAGGCACGCCGCTGGTCTCGCATCTGACAGGCGGGGGGCAGGAGTTCAGTCTGCGGGCTGGGACCCAGAACGTGCCATATATCGTCGGTTTTGCAGAAGCGCTGCGATTGACACACGAGGAACGGGAAGACCGTGTTGCCCATGTCAAACCCCTGCGCGATAAGATCATAGGCGCGGTTCTCGAATCCGTCCCTGACTCGCAGTTGACGGGTGACATGGAATCGCGTTTGCCCCATCATGCCAGTTTTGCCTTC
>DATHRQ010000125.1:0-5554 GCA_035465095.1 Anaerolineales bacterium
AACGAGCGCATTCGCCCAATCCAATGTTTCGCTGATGGAGGGCGACTTGCGCATGTCAGTTTTGCGGAGTTTCTGCACGAACTCCACGGCTTGCTGCGCCAGTTTCGGATTCAGTTCAGGAACTTTTAACCTGACGACAGCGAGTTCTTCCTGCAGCGTGGGATAGTCGATGAACAAGTACAAACAACGCCGCTTCAACGCTTCCGACAACTCACGTGTGTTATTGGATGTAAGTACAACAAACGGCTTTTGTTTTGCGGAGAGCGTGCCCAACTCAGGGATTGAGATTTGAAAATCGCTCAACACTTCAAGCAGGAAGGCTTCGAACTCTGCGTCGGCGCGGTCGATTTCATCGATCAACAACACACTTGGTTTCTCGCTCAAAATCGCTTTCAACAACGGACGCTGTAAAAGGAAACGATCAGAAAAGAATACGTCTTCTTCCTTTGCCAATTTATCTGCTGCTTCTGAAAGTGAGCTTGCCTGCCCCAACGTGTCATTCAGTTTATCGCGCAATAACTGTGTGTACAGCAACTGTTTGGCGTATTCCCACTCATACAATGCCTTTGATTCGTCCAGGCCTTCATAACATTGCAAGCGGATCAACTCGCGTCCCGTCCCGCCTGCGATGGCTTTGGCGAGTTCCGTCTTGCCGACACCAGCAGGACCTTCCGTGAGCAGCGGTTTGCCAAGTTTCTGCGCGAGATATACGATGGTCGAAATCTCATTCGATGCGATGTATTTTTGTTTGTTAAGTTCGGATTTTACGGTGTCGGTGGATTCGAATAGTTCAGTCATTGTTCTCCCAGATCTTCTTCAATGATTCGATCTCTTTCCACCCTTCGCCTTTGTCGACGTGCTGCACTTCCAATTCCGTGAAATATTCATCCAACACAGCAGCGCGTTCCTGTGCCAGCGGAGGGACGCAATAATCCTCTTCCTCCCATATCGCCACACCATCCGATTGCCAGCGGGCATTGTCGAGCCCCATGTGTAGAGCGTTGCCAAACGGACGCATCGCGCGGATCTCGCCTGAGTCGAGCCATTTTCGTAAATCGCCCATTTTTGATCGGATCGGTTTGGCCGTGACCAGATAATAAGCCATTTAAATTTTCCTTTCTTGTCCGTCTGAATCGTTTAATCAATTTGCCTGTTATGATAAGGTCGCCTCTACAATTTCAATCCGAGATTTCGATATATCTCTACGTTCGCTTCCAATTCCTTTTCTAACGTAAATTTATTTACAACCAACTCTCTCGCATATTTACCAAGAGAGGCATACTTTATCGGGTCTTCCAACAATTCGACGACCTTCTCCGCAAGCATGGATGGGTCATTGACGTTTACTATAACCCCATTCTTTCCATCTTCCAATATGTCTTTCATCCCACCGACGGGCGTTGCAATAACAGCCTTCTCACATGCCATAGCCTCAAGAACCGCGTTCGGCATCCCGTCCCGCAGGGAAGGGTGAATAAAAATATCGATCAGAGAATAGTAGGCGGGCAGGTCTTTAGGATGAATATACCCTGTAACGATAATATGTGCGTCGGGGTTCGCCATTTGGAACTCATCGAATACTTTTTTATCGTCGCCTTTTCGTACTTCTCCAATGATTAGCAATGCAAGCGAACGCTGCTCTTGTATCTGCGCATAGGCAGAGAGGAGAGTCTTGAGTCCTTTTTTTTCTCTCAGTTCTCCAACGAAGCCGATGATGGATAAGTTGGGAAGTTGAAGGTTGAAGGTGTCCACCAGAGCTGGATTCCTATCCATTGGCTTGAAATGTTCAGTATCCACTCCATTTGGAGTTATGTAGATTTCTCTGTCAATGAACGCCTTTGCCTTCTTCGCCAATTCATTTGTGTTTGTTGTGACGGCGCTGGCATTTTGCAGAGCATACATCACATGCGAAAACCTGGCAGAGTCAAAGGCAGCCCGCTCGATGTCGTTGCCGCGGATGGATACCACACTTGGCAAGCTCAAATACCTTCCAGCGTAGGCAGCGACGAACCCGGCCTGGGGCAGGAAGTAGGCGTGGAGCAGGTCGAAAGGCTCGCGTGTATGTTCTTCGGTGATGAGTTCAGACCAATCGACGAGCGAATCGTCCACACGCTTGTGTGCGCCGAAGCGCGTGACACCCACTCCGTTTGAGGCGAGTGTCTGCTTTTCGGAAGGGGGCAGGCTCAACATCGGAGAAAAGACGCGGACCTGATGTCCAGCGGATGAAAGGGAGCGTGCGAACCGTTCTGACGAGATTGCCAGTCCGCCGAGGTCGGGTGTATACTTTTCAGTAAGGAGAGCAATTTTCATGGCTGATCAATGTGAAATGATAATCGGTTATCTTGTTCCGCATCGCTGCGAAAATCCGTCGCTGGGGACGTGCACGAATTGCGGTCGGGGCTATTGCGATGAACATACCAATCATACTAAAGACGGGCGATTATGTCTGGCTTGTCAGCAGGGGTTGGATCAGCCTGTGGCTCTGCCGATCGCGGCGGCGACATTTACGTCAACCGATTTCGAAGATTTCAATCGCGCCACCATGTGGGACGATGACGACGGCGGGGATATGTTTTCTGATTTGAGTTAACCCGTTGGTTGAGTAGCCCGTGTTCTTCGGGCGTACACCTGCACCCACCGCAGGTGCGGTGTCGAAACCAACAAGATAACTAAAGCATCTTTGCCTACCTGCTGGTTTCGATACATACCTCGAAAGGCATTCGGCACTACTCAACCAGCGGTCTTCAATATGATCCGATCGTATCCCAAATACTTTTATTCTGTTCGATAAAATCATCGCACCGCCTGCAAGCCGCCAGCGCAGGCGGATGCATTTTTAATCGGATCTTTCGATATGCGGTATCTTCCCAAATCTCTTTGAATGATCGGTTGCGGATATTGCCCAACGGTGGGATGCGTTCACGAGTCATGCAGCAGACGTAGACGTTGCCATTGAAATCAATGAGACTGTGCGTCCACGGAGCATAACAAGGACGGTTATCGTAATAGCCCAGCGCATATCTCCCCGCGCGTCCCAAACGAACCTCAGACCTGCTTCGCCCAAACGGGAATGCGTCTTCATCCGAAACCATTAGTCCCAATGCTAGCGCGCGTTCCGCGATCCTTGGGGCGATCTCCGCGTTGAAGAGGGCGATGTCCTTCTTGCGCATGGACAGGATCTCGCCGCAGTGGTCGTCCACAGGGATGAGATTGATCCCGTCCGCGCCGAGTTCGTGTGCAAGGTCAGGGAGTGTTTCGAGTGTCTGATAATTCGTGCGGCTGACGACGGTGTTGATGCGAACGGATAACTTCCCCTTGTGTCTGTAGCGATTGAATAACCGAACTGCCTTGGTCGTGGCTTTGAACGCTCCCTCCACGCCTCGTATCTTCTCATGCATCTTTCGGATGGGTGAGTCGATGGAGATGTTCACGCCGCGCAATCCGCCTTCGACCAGCCGCTTGGCAGTGGCTTTGTCGATCAGCGTGCCGTTGGTGGTCATGTTGACCTTGATTCCCAGCGACGAGGCATGTTCGACAAAGTCAGGTATTTGCGGACGAAGCATCGGCTCACCGCCGGAGAAGTGGATTTTCTTTGTCCCCAGTTCAGCGAGTTCGGAGATTATCTCAATAAACCGTTCAGCAGGGACGGGCGTTTCGCGCATTTCGCGCCAGTGGTTGCACATCTCGCACTTGAGATTGCAACCGAAGAAAACTTTGAATTTTACGTAAAGCGGCTTGAACGGGCGCGCATTCAGAACCGCCTGGCGCATTTCATCCTTATTGGATTCGATCTCTTCGAGATTGTACATGTGAAAGAGAGTTATTCGCCGCCCAACACCTCGATGACATTCCCCGCCGGGTCAACAAACTGTAGCCAATAAACGCCTTCCTGCATTTCAACTGGCTCATCTTGAACAATTTGCACCTGCCCAGACTTCAGGGCATTAAATAGATCGCCTACTGAAGTGACACCAAACATGACAGTGGCGCGGGCAGACTTTGCCCCGCCGTCCAAGCGTTGATAGCCAGCGCCCATCCAGAGGTCCACCTCGCCGAGTGTGCCAAAAATTTCATCCGGCCCAAAGTCAGCCGTTTTTTGAAACCCCAGATAGGTTTCATAAAAACTTTTGCATGCATCAAGTTGGTCAACGTAAATACAGGCAAACTTAAGGCTTTTGACAACAGATTCGTTGCTCATTTGTTTCCTCCAAAGTTGAGAAAATTTGTCTATGGTGGTAGATGAACAGCTGACATTAGAAATTGTATCATTTACCGGTTACAGCCGAACCTCGAGACGCAAGGTCACCTCGTCATCTTTCTCAAGGTTTTCTGCCTTGCGGACGCTGGCTTTAATGGGCACAACGTAGAGGTCGTCCCTGGGGAAAAGGGAAGTCGTAAACCTGGTCAAACCGATCTGCACTTGGACGGGTATTACGCCCCAGCCATAGGTCACGAGTCCTGAGATCGCTTTGATATCGCGGCTGTGTTCCGCAGGAACGGTAACAAAGAACCAGGGAGCAGGTCCCTGCCAGAACCAAATCTTACCGTTGAATTCGATTTCCATTAATTCTTATTAGAATGCTTGATCCCTTGCATTTATTTATCGTCTGCCGAAAACGCAGGGACCGGGCGGGCGTCCGCCTGCTCTTGTGATGTGGCTAAGCCGTTATTACGGATGTCTTCGATCAGCCATTCCATTTCCTTGATCTCCCTGACCTGTGCCTCAATGATCTCATCGGCCAGTTCGCGCACGCGAACATCTTCGATTTGAGCCCGTTCACTGGTCAGGATGGCGATCGAGTGGTGTGGAATCATGCCTTCCATATAATCCACGTCCGTGACCGTCACCTGGCTGCGTACCAGCCAAATGGCAGAAGCCAATACCAAAATCGCACCGATGACGATCGCCGTGTTTGTCTGATCATTTTTGTACATGCTGCGCATAAAGAAAAACATCACCAACGTCATTACTGCACCCATGATCAGCGTCATGAAGAAGCGCGTTTCACTGAACCAGGCATGATCGAGAATGTCGTAGGAGTTCAAATACATCAGGATGTACATCAGGATCATGGATGTGCCGATCATTGCAAAAAACTTTCTGTAATTTCCTGTGTGTTCTTGGTCGTTTTCCATCATTTCATCATCTCCATCTTTGCTCTTTTCAAATTTTGCCGCCGAACAACCCGGCCATTCGGATTTTATCTCATTTTTCTGTTTTCCTTAAATAAACACTGTTAATATCATTCGCATGATAGCAGTGGGAACATTATTCATGTACAATTGACTGAAATTACCTGCTGGAGGGCTGATGACCGCCAAAGTTATATTGAACCCATACTCGAACCGCTGGAACGCCCAGGCGCGCTGGCCTCAGGTCGAAGATGCCCTGAAAAACGCCGGGATCGAGTATGAATCCGTGATATCTGACTTTAAAGGGAATATCCTAGACTTGGCCGAGCAGGCTGCCCGTGAGGGGTTTTCGCCGCTCATCATCGCAGGCGGTGATGGCTCGATCGGCGATGCGGTTAACGGGCTGGCCCGTGCAGCGGGC
>DATHRQ010000126.1:0-11856 GCA_035465095.1 Anaerolineales bacterium
AGGGAGATCGCATCACGCATCCCGCCCGCAGACTGGCGCGCGATCTGAATCAGCGCATCATCGTCGGCCTGGATGTTCTCGGCTTTGATGATGTTCTTGAGGTTCGTAACGATCTCATCCACAGGCACGCGGCGGAACTCATGACGCTGACAGCGCGATAAAACGGTTGCGGGAATTTTATGAATTTCAGTTGTGGCTAAAACAAAGATGGCATGTGGAGGCGGTTCCTCAAGAGTCTTAAGCAATGCATTGAACGCCGCCGTCGAAAGCATGTGGACTTCATCGATGATGTAGATTTTGTATTTGCCCTGTGACGGCGAGAAGTTGATCTTGTCGCGCAAGTCCCGGACATCATCAACGGAGGTATTGGACGCCGCATCGATCTCGATCAAATCAAGAAAACGATTCTCGTTGACCGCTTTGCACAGTTCACATTCGTTGTCGGGTCGTTGGGCGGGATCAGGATTCGTACAATTGACCGCTTTCGCCAACAGACGAGCGAGTGTAGTCTTCCCCGTCCCGCGCGGACCCGCGAACAAATACGCGTGACCGACACGATCTGCCTTGATCGCATTCGTCAACGTGGTCACGACGTGATCCTGCCCCATCACGGCGTCCCATTCTTGAGGTCGGTATTTTCGGTAGAGTGCTTGAGTCATATTATTTATGCACCGCTGGTTGAGTAGCCCTGAGCCGCTGCACTGAGCTTGTCGAAGTGGTTCGTTGCGAAGGGCGTATCGAAACCAGTAATTTGGTGAGTACTTATAATTTCTTGTTTACTTGTTATTGGTGGTCTCGATAAGCGCCTTCGGCGCACTCGACCACCGAAGTGTTTACGGCACCGTATAAACAGCCCTTAAATTACCGCTTGGGTCGAGCAACTGTGCTTCCTCGCCCGAGTTCCATACGGGGTCACCCAGTCCCCAGTATAAATCAATAACGGTATTCGTCCCTGAAATGGTATGGATCTGTACCGCGCCGCCGGTGTTGAGCGTCAAATTGGGGAAGGTGAATATATGCCGGTCTTCATCCTGCAACTGCCAGCTTGCCAAGCTTATCGGTTCGTTGCCCGCATTGCGGACGATGACCCACTCAGCATTCAGCGTCCCTGCGCCTACCACGCTCACGATCTCGACTGGAATGTCGATATTGGGGTCGAAGGATGTCACAGGCGCCTCACCGTTGCCTTGTGCCTGCGCCGGCAAGGCAGGCTGGACAACAGAAACACTTGCCGAGCGGTAATTTCTATCGTACCAATAAAGGATGCCGCCTATCACACAGGCTGAAACAAGTACATTCAGGAGCAAATAAAGGGTGAGTCTGCGGCGGTCCATCTTGGGCGAATCATAGCACAGAAAATCTTCCATTGAATTAAAAAATCCTGCACTCGAATGAATGCAGGATTTGGATCAAATAAAATAACTTTACGGCAGTTCGGTCATCACAAAATCATCGAACGATACATCGGTCGTGATGCCGACCTCCTCGCCGCTCCAAACGAAGACGGCCACACGTCCGCTCGTATAGGTCAGGTCGCTGACCGAATCGATCAGCTGCCCGTCCACGTACAAAGCCAGCGTGCCGTTCCCGCAATCTGCGCCCACACGATATGAATCTGCGTTCACAGGGATCAGATCGCTGTCCGCCCATTCGTCGTTGTTGGTGAGGAACAAATCCGTCTCTCCCGAGACGGCCTTGGCAATCGCATACTGTCCGGCAGGTGTTATCGCAAGATAATAGAAATCATTCCCGGCAGCCTTGTTGCACATAAAACCAAAGGCGGTCGTCGAATGCGTGTCGTTGTTAATGACCGTAACTTCCATGTGGACATCTCTGTAGACCTCATCGTCGGGTGTGCTCCATACGAAATAATTATCGCTGTAAACGTCAAAATTCAGCGCGCTACCCACATATTCCACCGCGCTGTCTTCATCTGTACCCGTCCCCCATCGAGCGGTTGAAAAGTCATCGCTCAGGATCACATCACCGCCGCTTTGAACGGGCGCAGTTGGTAGCGCAAGGTCCGGGTTATCATTTTCTGTCTCATTGCCGCCTGTCAATGCCTGGCAGGCCAGAGACCCCAACCCAAGAACAGTCACCGCCATCAAAATTTTAAAATAACTTTTCACAACAAATCTCCTTTCTAACGTATGGAAAATATTCTATCAACAGAATCCGCGTCAACAGTCCATCCGTACATACGGGGGATATAACTGGATTCAGCGACTCATCGTCAACGCAACCCAGTCACCCATTTGCATCCTCTCGTTCATTCTTAAGCCATTAGCCTGCCCAGCCTCAATGACGTTTTGCTCCTGTTCCTGCAGGATGCCGCTCAATATGCACGTGCCATTCTCGTCGATCAATTCTGCCATCCCCACCTCGAACAGACGAATAAGTACCGGCGCCAGAATATTCGCGACCACCAGCGGCGCTCTTCGAAAAGCAAACTTTCCATCAAGTATTTCCTGCAGAGAACCCAACCCAAGGATCAACTCATTTCCTATATCGTTTGTTTCTGCGTTCTCGCGCGCGTTCCTGACCGATTCTTTGTCTATATCCATGCCCAACACTTTGCCTGCACCCAATTTGATCGCGGCAATGGAGAGGATGCCCGAACCGCAGCCGATATCGATGACCTTTATGTCATTCTGAGCGACCAAAGGGAGCGAAGAATCTCCGTCACGATTAAGAGACTCTTCGCTCTGCTCAGAGTGACATAAATCAAAATATTTTTCCATCAACGCCAGACACAACTGCGTCGTGGGATGTGTACCTGTGCCGAACGCCATACCCGGGTCAATCTTGATGGCTGTGCGATTCGGATCGGGAGAGTCCATCCAGGCAGGCAGGATGAGGAGCCGCTGTCCAATGAGGATCGGCTGGTAGTGCTGCTTCCATGCTTCCATCCAGTTTTGATCGGCGATCTGCTTGTAGGCAGGCTGCGGCAGCGGTTTGATCATCCCCAGATAGTAAAGGGATTCCTCCAGTTTCTGCCGCGTCTCTTCGAGTTGATCGTTGATCTCCAAATACGCACGGACGGTGATCGGCCCGCTCGGCGTGCCCGCATCCTCGGCATCGTTATACCGCACACCCTGCTCGGTCATCACACCGTTGGGCGCAAAGCGTGCAAACACATCGGCAACAGATTCGGCCAGTTCGCCGTCCACCGTAAGAGAAACCTCAAGCCAGTTCATAGTTCATCTTTTATTATCATAAATAGTTATTAGCAACGCTTCTCCCAACATTATAAAAATACTCACTTCTCACTCCCCTAGCAGCGGGGTGTTGCAACACTACAATCTTGGTGTTTCCAATGCTATTGGAAAAATAATTCTCTTTTTCATTTTCATAAAACTTACCGCCAGTGAGCACCTCCCAATAATTCATATAAGTAAAACTAAAGGCACAAATGACCTTGGGTTGAAATTCTTCGATAGTATGTTGAATATGTTTTATTCTGGTCGGGAAAAAGCTATTGCGATAGGTTTTACGATCTTTCAATATATCAAGATTAGACGCTTCACCATAAATCCAATCACCTGTACCAGGTGATGGCAATGGAAACAACTCAATTATGCAGTTATTACTACTTTTTCTACCCCATGCATCTCGCTGGTAATCCCGAACAATCTCTGTATCAACGGGTTTGTTGTTTACCCCGAATATAAATCGAATTTGCTTTCCCCATGTATTCTGTATTTTTGATTTACTGCTAAAAAATTCAGGGAAACCAAGTGCAATATGGTATTCAGCTACATCTTCCAACTCCATAGCACCGCGCATCTCCCAAGTAGAAAAACGGCGGTTAATTTCATCAATTGAATTACCTCCACCTTCTTCCATACCTAAAAACCAATAGGGAGCCTGATAATTTCCATAGCCGTAAAAAGTGTTGGCGAATTGAAGTAACAACGTATCGTTTAGCTTATTCAACTTTATTCTGCTCCACTTCATAAATTTGCTTTATCAAGTCAACATCCAGCGTACGGACATCGGGCAGATTATCCAATGAAAAATATCCACATTCAGATACTTCATCGCTTGGTTGAAACGTACCACCCACAATGTTGCATACATAATACATGCCAACCCGATCCGGGCGCCAGGTTTTAATGAACATCAACTTTTCGATTTCCACCTTCAACGAGGTCTCCTCCCAAACTTCACGCACGACGGCGTTTTCGGGCGATTCACCATATTCCAAACTGCCGCCCGGCAGACCCCAGGGATGGAAGCGTTGATAGGTGGATTTCACAAGCAGGATTCTATTCTCGTCATCGAACATCACAGCCGCCGCAAAGACCTGGAATTTCGGGCGTACAATCCGCGACAGAACGATCTGCATCCACACGGGGAGTACCCGCCAGACCTTTAACAAGATGATCTTTATCATAAAGTTTACTTGCTGAAGGTCTGAGTCCACGTGCCGAGCAGATATCGGGAAACAGATCCCAACGCGCCACCGAGCGCGACATAAAGGATGGTAGTTATGGATGTCATGAAGGGGGCATTATAAAACACTAATGAGCGGACGACGTGTCCGCTCATTGGATACTGTTTAATGCGTACCGCCTATTCCGATTGATTTCATCCCCCAAACGTGTCACTCAACCAGTCGAGAAATCCTCTTTCCTGCGGTTTGACCGTCGTCCCCAGGCTCTCAGCCAGCTTTTCGAACAACTCGCGTTGCTCGCTATTGAGCTTCTTTGGTATGGCCACATTGACGATCACCTTTTGATTGCCGCGATCCTTTCGCCGCAGATAGGGTACGCCCTTGCCGCGCATGGTAAAGACCTTGCCCGGCTGCGTTCCTGCGGGGATGCTCAGTTTCTCATCGCCATCGATGGTCGGCACTTCGATCTCAGCGCCAAGGACAGCCTGTGCCACATTGATGTCGAGATTCAAAATGATGTCGTTCTCGCGGCGCTGGAAGAACGCATGCGGTTTAACGTCCAATACCAGGAACAAGCTGCCGTTCGGGCCGCCAAGCGTTCCGGGGCCGCCCTCGCCCGCCAAACGGATCTGCGTGCCGCGGTCCACGCCTGCGGGTATCTGTACCTTCTTCTTTACAGTTTTGCGTTCCAAGCCGCTGCCGTGACAGGTCTTGCAGGGGGATGAGATCGTCTCGCCGCGTCCGTTACAGGTTGGACACATAGCCGTCTGCACCATCTGACCCAAAAAGGTCTGGCGCACCTGACGCACTTCGCCCTGCCCCTGGCACGTGGAACACTTATCCGGAGATGTGCCCGGTTCCGCTCCGTTGCCATCACAGCGTGAGCAGGTTTCCTCCCGCTCGAATTCAATCTCTTTCTCAACGCCAAAGACCGCCTCTTCAAATGTCAGCGTGATCTGCATCTGCAGGTCGCGTCCACGGCGCGGCGAACGGCGGGAACGGCCCGTCGAGAAACCGAAACCGCCAAACAATCCCTCAAAAATATCGTTGAAGTCCGCAGTGAAATCACGGAAACCGCCCATGTTGCCCAGCCCCTCCTTGCCAAAGCGGTCATAGTAGGCGCGCTTTTGACTGTCTGAAAGCACGCCGTAGGCTTCGTTGATCTCCTTGAACTTCTCCTCGGCGCCGTTCTCCTTGTTCACGTCGGGATGATACTGACGCGCAAGCTTACGGAACGCGGCTTTGATCTCGTCATTGCTCGCGTTCCGTCCAACACCCAGGATGTCATAATAATTGTCAGACATATTTGATCAAACCGACTGCCTCAAACTACTCATTAACTTCGCCGTCCACGACTTCCGGCTCGTCGTCTGGATTCGGCTCTGCTTCGCCTTCAGTTTCAGCCGTGTCATCTCCAGCCGGTGCTTGCGAGGTTCCCACAGGAGGTTCCTGCTCGTAAACGCTGGCGCCTATCTTTTGAATGGCCTCGCTCAACGTGGCAGTCGCGGCTTTCATCGCCTCGACATCTTCGCCTTCGGCAGCTTCTTTCACCGCGGCGACCTTCGTCTCGATATCAGACTTCACATCCTCAGGGACCTTGTCACCAAATTCCCTCAATGCCTTTTCTGCGGCATAGGCTGTGTTATCCGCATTGTTACGCGCTTCGATCAAACTCTTACGCTTGATGTCGTCTTCAGCGTGTGCCTCCGCATCTTTGCGCATTTTCTCGACTTCCTCATCGCTCAAACCAGAGGAGGCCGTGATCGTAATATTCTGTGAGCGGCCTGTCGCCTTGTCAGCGGCGGTCACCTTCAAAATTCCATTCGCATCGATATCGAATGTCACTTCGATCTGAGGCACACCGCGCGGAGCAGGCGGGATTCCATCCAGAATGAACTGGCCCAGCGATTTGTTGTCCGCCGCCATCGGGCGTTCACCCTGCAACACATGGATCTCGACCTGAGTCTGGCTGTCGCTTGCAGTGGAGGCCATCTGACTCTTACGAGTCGGGATGGTTGTGTTACGTTCTATAAGAGGCGTTGCCACACCGCCCAATGTTTCAAAAGAAAGGGTAAGCGGTGTTACATCGAGGAGAAGAATATCCTTCACATCGCCGCCCAACACACCCGCCTGAATCGCCGCACCGATCGCAACGACCTCGTCAGGGTTCACACCCTTATGCGGTTCCTTGCCAAAGAAGGCACGGACGCGGTCCTGGATGGCGGGCATACGGGTCATGCCGCCGACCAGAACGATCTCATGGATGTCGCCTGCCTTCATTTCAGCGTCCTCCAGGGCTTGTCGAACAGGGGCAATCGTTCGGTCGACAAGATCCGCTGTCAATTGCTCGAATTTGGATCGGCTGAGAGTCGTCACCAAATGTTTGGGGCCGCTGGCATCCGCAGTCAGATAGGGGAGGTTGATCTCGGTCTGCATGGTCGTCGAAAGTTCGATCTTGGCTTTTTCGGCGGCTTCCTTCAAGCGCTGCAGCGCCTGACGATCGTTATTGAGATCGATACCGTTATCCTTTTTGAACTCTTCGATCAGATGATCCATAACGCGCAGGTCGAAGTCGTCACCACCCAGGAAGGTATCTCCGCTGGTGGACTTGACCTGGAATACGCCATCGCCCACTTCGAGAATGGACACATCGAATGTGCCGCCGCCCAGATCGTAGACGACGATGGTCTCATTCGCCTTTTTATCTAGGCCATACGCCAGGGACGAGGCAGTCGGCTCGTTGATGATACGCAGAACTTCCAAACCGGCGATCTTGCCGGCATCCTTGGTGGCGTTGCGCTGCGCATCGTTGAAATAGGCCGGAACGGTAATGACCGCCTGCGTGATGGGCTCGCCGAGATAGGACTCGGCATCCGCCTTGATTTTCGCGAGGATCATGGCCGAAATTTCCGGCGCAGAATATTCCCTGCCGCCCAAATGCACACGCACATCGCCGTTCTCTGCTTCTGTGACTTCATAAGGAACACGCTTCTTTGTTCGCTCCACCTCGGGGTCGTCAGCCCTGCGCCCCATAAATCTTTTTACCGAAAAGATCGTATTCTGAGGATTGGTGATCGCCTGGTTACGGGCTACCCGCCCAACCAAACGTTCATTATTTTTACTCATCGCCACCACAGAGGGCACGAGACGTTCCCCTTCTGCCGATGGGATCACAACCGGTTCCCCGCCCTGCATCACTGCTGCAACAGAGTTGGTCGTGCCAAGATCAATACCAATGATTTTTGCCATGATTTCTCCTAGGTTTAAAGTTGCAAGTCTAAAGTTGAAGGATTGTTAAAGCTTGCAACCTTCGACCTTCAACCAAACTACTGTGCCACCCTCACAAGGGCAGGTCGTATCACTCGTTCGCCGAGCATATATCCGTTCTGTACCACTGCGATCACATATCCGCTTTCGACCTCGTCGCTGGGTTCGTTCGAGATCGCTTCATGAAAGTTCGGGTTGAACTCAGTGCCTTCGGCTTCGATCTTTTTTACGCTTTCGCCCTCCAGTATCGTCTGGAATTTGCGCATGACCAGCTCCATGCCATCTGCCCACGGCTCGTCCGCCGGGCGGTTCTTCATCGCACGTTCCAGATCGTCGAGCACGGGCAATATCTTCTTGACGATCTCGCCCTTCATGTGAGCATGCATCATTTCGTTGTCGCGCTCGACACGTCTCCGATAGTTCTGGAAGTCAGCCTGAGACCGCTGCCAGCCATCGACGCTCTCTGCCAGTTTGGCCTTCATTTCTTCGAGCTGACGCTGCAACTCGTCCACCTCAGTCGAGGCCTGATCCGTTTTCTCGGACCTTTCCTCCTCTGAAGAGGAAGCCACGGCTTCACCCGCAGTTTCGTTCATTTCATCTTCTTGTTTATTATATTTTTTATTCATATGTACCCATCACCTATATTGTTTTTTACTCACCAGAAATGGTGTCGTTTACCAAATCACTTAATAATCCTGCCACATAGCGCACGGTTGGAATCGTCCTGGCATACGACATGCGCATGGGTCCGAACACGCCCAACGTTCCCGTTGCCATGCCGGGCACGCCGTACCGTGAAATAACCATCGAACATTCGCGCAACTCCTCCCAAACGCCTTCACCGCCGATCAACACCTGAAGCCCGCCGACCTTTCCGCTTGTTATCGTGCGGTCGAGCAGATTTTTCAAAGTGGACGGTTCGCCAAAGATCCGCAGGGCACGGCGCGCCTCCTCCGATTCCTTGAACTCCGGTTCAGAGAGGACGTTCGTCAACCCGTCTGTATAGACTTCGCCGGAGATACTGTCGGCGTTGCGGCGCATATCCTGAACGATCAGGGTTAAAATATCCTGATCGAGCGCGTCAGGGCGGGCCGGAAGGGCGGTAATTTCATCCACGGCCAAACCAGCCAAAAGTCCGTTCAGACGCGCGACGGTCTGGCCAAGACGCTCCTGCGAGACAGGCTCTGCCAGCGTAAGGAACTGCTGACTGACCTCGCCTCCCTGCATGACAAGCACCATCAGCACCTGTCTTCCCTGGGTCGAGATCAGTTCAACGTGTTTGTATTTTGTCTTGCGCGTATGCGGCGCAGTGACAACGGACACGCCTTGCGATTGATGCGCAAGGATGGATGCGGCCAGCGTCATCCACTGATCGATATCGGGGCGCGACTGGTGAAATTGATGCGAGATCGTCCGCTGGACCGATTCCGGCAATTCAGCCTGCTTCATCATCTGGCTGACAAAGTATCGATAGCCTTCCTCGGTAGGGATGCGGCCTGCGGAGGTATGCGGCTGACGGATATAGCCCATCTCGGTCAGCGCAGCCATCTCGTTTCGGACCGTGGCAGGCGAGATGCCGATACGGTACTGCTCAGCCAGCCGCTTCGAGCCGACGGGCTGGGCCGATTCTATGTAGTCGCGTATTATGAGTAGAAGAAGGGTCTTCTGGCGCTCGGTAAGTTCTGGCATCTGTGGCATGGTCTTCACATAGTTAGCACTCTCGACGTGAGAGTGCTATCCGTTACAGGAATAATGATAACATGCGCAAAAGAGGCTAGTCAAATAAGAGAAGTGTAAGAAAATTGATCGTAGATTGTCAGGCTTGCAGAATGAAAATCATTTGAGAACACGAATTTTGGCGGGTTACAAACCCGCCCTACAAAATGAATATCAGGGAACTGGACGCCAGGTCGGATCAAAGTCCACCCTGGGGTCAACTGTCAGGCGTGTACGATTGCCACCGCTGACGGTCATGATGTAGATATCGCGGTTGCCATCGTTATCCATACCTTCGAATACAAGCCACGCCCCATCAGGCGAGAACTCTATATCTTCGATCGGGCGCGAATGATCAAGACGTACGGGATCCTTTGAATCGCGGTCTTCATATCGGATGCGCAGCAACCACGCGCGTGAGACCACGTTGGCATTGCGCTGACTAAAGAATATTGTTTCGCTGTCCGGCCCCCAAACCGGCAGGTAGTCCCAAAATTGTTGCCCGCTGCGGGCTATCTGCGCATTGCCCTGTCCTGTATCGCTCATGGCCCACACCTGATAGGTGTTCACTCTTTTGACAGTATACACGATCTGGTTCCCAAGTGGTGACCAGGCAGGCTGACTATTGGCCTGTACATCCCCTGCCACCGTTGTAAGACGCTCGATGTCGCCTGTCTCGAGGGTAAGGACATAAATATCCTTTTTGCCGTCACGGAGGGATGTAAAGGCAATGCGGGTGCCATCCGGCGACCAATCGGGATCAAAATCGGAACCGGGCACAGACGTCAATGGCTTTAGGCCTGATCCATCGGCGTTCATAATGTAAAGGCTGGAGTTGCTGTACATGTTATCCAGGAACTCGCCGCGCCCCGCACATGGAGACGTAAACACGATCTGCGTACCGTCCGGCGACCATGTCGGCTGGCAGGCGCCTTCATCCAGGTTGGTGAGAGGGGTTAGATCCGTCAGGTCAACGTTGACCAGATAGATCTGCGGAACGCCCGAACGTGAGGATGCAAATGCGATCTGACCGGTTCCGCCGCCTGTCAGCGTGGGGGCAGGGACGGCCGTACTGTCCAGCGTTGCGGTAACTTCCACAACGGGGGGCAGTGTGTTCGTGGGTGCGATGGTCGTTGCTGTGGCGGTTGTTTCGGGTTCCTGCGTTTCCGTCGGCGCAAGAGTCGCCTCCTGCGTTTCAGTTGCTGTGGGTAATACAGGCACAGGGGCAGGAACACTCCACGGCGCAAACAGCATCTCTGGAATATATGGCATTACGCTCGGCGGGATGAGATCGGGCCTGAACTGCGCGGCGCCCACGGTCGCGCCGGCCAGCAGCAGGAGCAGTACCAGTAATGTAGGAAGAAGCCTTTTCTTTTTCCTGCGCCTTTTGGGTTTCTTGAATTCCGGCAGCTCCTCGGCGGACAGGTCTTCGCGCAGAGAGGAGACCGGCTTTGATTCTTTTTCAATTGCATCCATCTCATCAGACGCCCCCCCATCGGGCGGAGGCGGCTGGATTATATATTCGCCCGGCAGGCGCTGGGTCTTGGACTTGGCGCTCAGCAGCGCGCGTTTGAACTCTTCCGCATTCTGGAAGCGGTCACCCGGGTCGATGCCCATTGCTTTTTCGATCGCTGCAGAAAGCCGTCGCGAGACTTTATTGTTACGCTTGCGCAGCGGGGTGAGCTGGGTATTGTCCATGGCACGTGCAAGGCCGTCTTCCGGGATGATGCCGGTCAAAGCCGCATACAAGGTCGCACCCAGGGAATAAATATCGGTGCGCGGGTCTGTTCGCGCGGTACCGTATTGTTCCGGAGGAGAATAACCGGGCGTCATGGCACGCGCGCCCGTGGTCGTTGCCTGGCTCCCGTGCAGAACTTTTGCAAGGCCAAAATCCACCAGGAAGATATGCCCTTCCGACGTGATCTTGACATTGCCCGGCTTGAGATCGCGGTGCAGGATCGGCGGCTTGCGGGTGTGGAGATAACTCAACGCATCGCATATCGCTGCACCGAGCAGGATGGCCTCGTCCTCCGTGATATTCCCCATACGCTCCATACGCTGGCGTAAATCCTCGCCCTCGATATAGTCCATGATCAGGTACTGCCCCTGATCACCGATCACAAAATGGTCGGTAACCCGCGGCAGGTTCGGGTGGCGTAGATTTGCCAGGATCACCGCTTCAAGGCGGAACTGGCGTGCATATTCGTCGGTGGTGAACAGGTTTTCCTTGGCCGCCACATCCACACCCAGGTTTTCATCGACTGCGCGATAAACTGACCCCATGCCGCCCTGGCCCAGGATCTCTACGATGCGATATCTTTTGTGTAATAAAGTGCCGCGTTCGAGTGTCATTAAAGAGGAAACGCTCCCATGAAAAAAATTGCGCTAGATTTGGGATTATATCAGAGCATCCACCCAGATATTGGATTTGTGTTTCATTTTGAAATGGAACAACAACCCTGTGGACAACGCTTCAA
>DATHRQ010000127.1:0-4055 GCA_035465095.1 Anaerolineales bacterium
TTACGAATTACGCATTACCAACTATGTCTCTCATCACCGTTTCCTCCCTCTCCAAATCCTTCGGCGCGGAAGACCTCTTCGGCGGCGTGACCTTCTCCGTTGCGAAGGGTGCGCGGCTGGCGCTCGTTGGTCCCAACGGGATCGGCAAAACAACGCTGCTTCGTATTCTCGTTGGCGAGGAAATGGCCTCGTCGGGAATGGTTACGCGCGCCAGGAATCTGCGGATGGGATATCTCTCTCAGGAAGCAGATTTTGAGCTAAGCGGCGCGTTGTGGGACGTCTGCCTGGAGCCGTTCGCAGACCTGATCCGCATGGGGGGCGAGTTGAGAAAGCTCGAAGCTGAAATGTCCGACCCCTCGAAACGGGAGCAGGCCATAGAGAAGTATGGAAGCGCACAGCATGAGTTCGAGCGGCTGGGGGGCTATCTGTACGAAACCAGGATCAGGCAGGTGCTGACCGGCCTGGGATTCGACGAATCCGATTATCAGATGGCACTCGATCATCTCTCCGGCGGACAGCGCACGCGCGCGCATCTGGCGCGTCTGCTGTTGTCGAATCCCGATCTGTTACTGCTCGATGAACCGACCAATCATCTCGACATCAAAGCCGTCGAGTGGCTGGAAAGTTATCTGACGCAGTGGGACGGCGCGGCGGTCATCGTCTCGCACGATCGGTATTTTCTCGACCATGCCTGCAACGCGCTGCTCGAAATGGCTGCCAGCGGATCGGAATATTATCGCGGCAACTACACCACCTATTTGAACGAGCGCGAGATCCGCTGGAACCATCGCTTCGAAATGTATGAAAGCGAAAAGGAAAAGCTGCTCAAGGAAGTCGAGTACATCAAGAAACATATCGCGGGGCAGAACACGCTGCAGGCCAAGGGCAAACTCAAACGCCTGACCCGCACCCTGTTCGCCATCGAGCGCATCGGGCTGGAAGCCGCGCTGAACACGAACTGGAGCCAGTTGGACATCGCTGAATTCACGCCCACCTCCACCTACAGCGTCGAGGAGGCCGAGCAGCGCGTGCGCTCACTGCGGCCGCCGCAACGCACCACGCCCGACCTGCACCTGCACCTGCGTACGTCGAGCCGTTCCGGCGACCTGGTCATTCGTACCAGGGATCTGAAAGTGGGCTATCCGCCTGAAGACGGTTTGCCGGAAAAATTTCTTTTCTCAACGCCCGACATCGAACTGAGACGCCTCGACTGCGCCGCATTGATTGGACCCAACGGCGCGGGCAAATCGACCTTTCTTAAGACGATCCTCGCTTCGATCCCACCGCTGGCGGGTGAGGTGATTCTGGGAGCGAGTCTCAAGATCGGCTATTTCGCCCAGGCGCACGAGGGACTCGACCCCGAAAAGACCGTCATCGATGAGATCATGAACGCCTCTGGCATGCTGCCGTATCAGGCGCGCGATTATCTCGGCAAATATCTCTTCTCTAACGACGACGTCTTCAAGCAGGTCTCGATGCTCTCCGGCGGCGAACGCGGACGCCTGGCCCTGGCCAAACTCGCCCTTGAAGATACCAATCTGTTATTGCTAGACGAACCGACCAATCACCTCGATATTCCCTCGCAGGAAGTTTTGCAATCCGTATTGGATAACTATCAAGGGACGATCCTGCTGGTCACACACGACCGTTATCTCGTGGACGCGCTCGCGACCCAGATCTGGGAGATCGACCCCGATGAGTCGCAAATGACAACGTTCAATGGAACGTACTCCCAAATGAAGGAAGAACGCGAGAAGGAAGCGGCGCGATTGGCAGAGCAGCAATCGTTGATCTCTACTTCTCCAGCCTCCCGTTCGCGTACTGCGAAAAACGTAAAAAGTAAGGAAGCGAAAGAGGAAAGACGAAGGATTGCCCAATTACAGGAATTGGAGAACACCATCGCCGATCTCGAAGCGACGCTGGCGAATCTTTCTACGCAGTTGGAAAGTCCGCTGGTGAAGCCAGAGGAAGTCGCCAAACTGGGGACGGAATACGAACGCGTGCAAAAAGAAATGGACAAGAAGTTGAACGAGTGGGAGAGGATGCAGGAGTAAGAACATCCTCTTGAATTAAAGGAGAGAACATGCCAGACCCCAAAACTTGTCCCAAATGCAGTGGCACGATGACGCAGGGCAGGATCATGAAATACAACGAATATTCGGCGCGTAACAAGTACATCTACATCTTCGCGCCGGATAAAGATTCAAGCCCTGACCTTTCCAAGATGTTTTCGGGGAATCCACTGTCCAAGGGGCGCAAGGCGCTGGTCGCTTTTGCGTGCAATGAGTGCGGCTTCACGGAGTTTTACAGTCAGGCGATCGAGTGAGATGGGTGCCTCAAAAACGTGGCAGCGAATTCCGTGGGACACTCGAAACCCTTCACCACGGAGCACACCGAGAACACGGAGAATTTCTTTTTCTCTGTGCACTCCGTGATCTCTGTAGTGAAAAACTTTGACCACTCTCAAAGACACACCAATTTGACAGGGGCGAGGGTTTTGGTATAAGTAGTATGGAGGTAAATTATGCCCAAGATCGTATTCAGGGGTAAGACCTATAACAGCGTGTTCGAAATGCCCGATGATATCCGTGCAGCGTATCAGATCGAAAAAAGAACCAAAACCGCCGGGACCAACGCGGACCAACCGCTGACGGATTTTATAGAGATGTCCGATGAGATCAAGGAAATGTACGAACGTGCCGTGGGAAAGGTGGATAAGAAGACCGCTTCATCCCAGCCTTTAAAAGAATTTCCAAAATCGGAGGACATTTTCCGCCAATCCGCTCCCTCAGAGGAAAGCATGTATCGGCCTTCGAAGCTGCCCACTCCCCCGTCGCAGGGGGCCATCGAGGAGGACAACGGTTCCCGCAGGCTGGCTCTGACCATCATCGGGATCGTTATACTTATCGGTGCCGCTTTCTTCATTTTGCAAAATATGTAAGGGTTAACGGGATAAAGTACAGACAACAATCAGCTTTGCCATACGCTGTGGTCATACTATAATCAGCCGATATGACATCGAACATTAAACTGACGCTCACCTACACGGTCATCGCAGGTCTGATCGCTGCGCTTGGCAGCCCGATACCGGGCACATCTCTGCTGTTAACCGGGCTTGAGGTGCTCATGGTCGTCCATCTCGCCAGGAGGAACAATTTTGACATAGGTTTGCAGGCCATCGGTTTTACGGCCACAACCATCTGGGGAATCTCAACAGCGCTAAAGGATACAGCCATCGAGTTAATGAAATTCGTCCCCGGGCTCGGCTGGCTTGCGGGTGTCCTTGTGGCGGTCGTGTTTGTGTTCTTTTTGGGGCTTCTGGCGAACCTGTATTTCAAGAAAGAGGATAAACGATAAAAGCCGAGGAAAATTCCTCGGTCTTTGTTTGATTCCACTTCCATTTTCTATAGCGAATAACTCTCGCCCGGCATCAAGATCACCACTTTCGTCTCTGTTTCCTTTTCCACCCGTTCCGCCCAGGCGTTCTCGTCCTGTTTGAGCAGATCGAAGGTATCGTAGTGGATGGGGATGACGACCTTCGGCTGCAAAAACTTTACCGCACGCAGGGCATCGTCAGGGCCCATGGTGTAGTTATCGCCAATGGGGACAAGCGCCAGGTCCAGGCCTTCTTCGCCGATCAATTGCATATCCCCGAACAGACCGGTATCCTGTGCCATATATATTTTCTTGCCGTCGTTTGTCGTCAGCAAAAATCCGCACGGATTGCCGCCGTTTGCGCCGTCCGGCAGCGCCGAGCCGTGCAAAGCCAGTGTCAATTTCAAATACCCGAACGGATGCTTGTATCCGCCGCCGATGTGCTGACCATGCGCCTTGATGGCCTGCCCTTCGAACCAATCGGCGATCTCGAAGTTGCTGATGACGGTTGCCTTCGTACGTTTGGCAATCGCAACGGCGTCGCCTACGTGATCGCCGTGTCCGTGGCTGATCAGGATGAAGTCGGCCTCGACAGCTTCGGGGGAGATGGAAGCGGAGGGATTGCCCTCCAGGAACGGATCGATGATCAGTCTGTGCCCGTCAGTTTCGAGTCCGAGTGC
>DATHRQ010000128.1:0-2688 GCA_035465095.1 Anaerolineales bacterium
CATGGGGTCTGGAGAATCGTGCAACCATCGAACACGCCGATGTGAGAAATTATTCAACGGGTCAAAAATTTGACCTGGTAACACTCCACCAGAATATTTATTATTTCCCTGTTCGGGAGCGGGAAAATCTATTCCGACACCTAAAAGAATATTTGAAACCCGGTGGTCAAATGTTGTTGTCTTCGGTTTGTCAGGGCGGTGGTCCTGGCATCCAAGCATTGAACATTCAGGTGTCAACCACTCAAGGATTCAGCCCTTTGCCGGATCCCGACCAATTGCGCCAACAACTCAAATCTGCCGGATTTACACAAGTAATTGCAAAGCGTCTTGTGCCGCTGGAAAGTTTATGGGCGTTTTATACCGCAAATGCATCTTGATCTATTTCTGGTCCCTGCGCCTCACATGAGTTAGCCTGCCAACTTTCACTCATTCCGACCCACGAAACCAATATGAACCAAATCATGATCATACCAATCTCACAGGATTACTTCGATGCCTTTCATACCTGTCTGGACGAAGTCTCGCGCGAGCGGAAATATCTGGGTTTTGTTGAGGCGCCTCCGCTAGAATCGACTCGAAAATGGCTGAAGAGCGGGGTGGATCAAGGCGAAATCAGGCTTATCGCCATGAATGGCGTACAAGTGATTGGATGGTGTGACATCGAACTCAACAACCGTGAAGGGTTTCGCCATTCTGGCAAGTTGGGGATAGGCGTGCTGAAGGAGTTCCGGGGCACAGGCATCGGCACAAAACTTCTAACGCAGGCTTTATCTGAGGCACAATTACAAAACTTGGAAAGAATAGAACTCGAAGTTTACGAATCAAATCTTGTGGCAATCAAACTGTATGAAAGGCTTGGTTTCAAGGTTGAAGGGCGAAAACGGAAAGCAAGAAAGATAGACGGACATTATGACGATGTCATTATGATGGCGTTGATCCTGAAAGCATAAGCATATCAAAGGTTCAATGACAGGATAACAACATTTTGTAAGCAACGCCCCATAAATCATTAAGGAGCGAGGAGATCCAACATGCTGAATTGCATATTCTGCCAAATCATAGCAGGCGAGTCACCAGGAAGTATTTTTTATGATGATGACGTTGTTCTTGGCGTCATGACTATCGGACCGGTCACTACAGGGCACGCAATGGTCATTCCAAAACAGCACGCGGCATATCTTGCCGACATGGACGAAGAAACCGGGCGGCATCTATGGACTGTCACGCAGCGCACTGCCGCTGCCATCCGCGAATCGGGTGTGCGGTGTGAAGGGATCAACCTGTTTCTCGCGGACGGAGAAGCCGCCTTTCAGGAGATCTTCCATGTGCATATGCACGTTTTCCCCAGATACAAAGGCGACCCGTTCAAGTTGGTTGCTGATTGGGACATAAAGCCTCCGAGAGAAGAACTTGACTCGGTGGCACAGCAAATCAAATCGGCGTATGGCCGATTGTGGGAAATAACGATACGGGAAGATAGAACCCATAGCCAATGCCAGACATAAGTTTACCTGTTTTCGTTTTCATGAAAGGAGAAATCAAATGAACGCACAACGTCTATCCGCCATTCTCTTGATCGCGAGCTTCGTGGGTGTAATGCTCTCATCGCAGATCAACGCTCCGGGGCTGTACGCGACGCAAGACATCAACGAGCGCCTCCAGATTATTGAGACGTACCGGACGCGCTGGCTCATCAGCCAGGCGTTGGTGGTCCCATACATCCTGCTGACGATCGTAGGGTTCTCCCTCCTTGCCTCCATATTGCGAACGGAAGGGAAAGCTTGGGTACCAATTCTCGGCGTGGTCGCCATCATCGCAGGCGCCCTCGCGGCACTGTACTTCGTCTACCTTCAGATGATCGATCCTCGCGGAGGATATTCGGGCGCGTACCCGACTCCGGAAATCCTCACCTATTGGTTCTGGCTGGCCGGGATGTTGCTCTTTGGCATCGCCTTTCTACAGGCAGGCCTCCCGGCATGGCTGGGTTATCTAACCGCTGGCGTCGCCGTTCTCTATGGGATTGTTTTCCTCCTCACGGGTGCCGGTTTTATGACTCCCTATCTTTTGGCGTTGCTCAGCCTGATTACTGCCATCGTCATCTGGCCCCGATGAGGCGGGTGTGCAAATGATGGAACCGGCGTCAGCCGACTGACATCGAATTGAGACGCATATCCTCCAAACCTCACAACTGGCTTGGCGCCTCGGCTGAACGCCCTTCCAAATTGGTGTTATAAATAAATATAGATTAGGAAAGATATCCAACTTTCCTAATCTATTCAGGGCGCCGCTCATCTCGAATCAAGGTGAGCAAATCTGAAGTATATAAACACATGGACCAAGAATTTAAAACGGTAACTGCGGAAGCGTCGACCGGCCCATCTCCAACCTATTGGATGAGACTTGCGCATTTTGCCTGGTATCCAACCTTTGTCGCTGCGATGGGAATTTTCATTTTCTATATCCCGAGAATCTTCATTGATGGGCCGGGCTGGATCGCTGGTTCCTACTTCAGTAACAATTCATCAATTTTGATTTTCTCCTTAGCGTGGATCACCAGGGGGGTGGCGATGTTTGCAGGCTTGCTTTCGCTCTTTCTCGGATTATTGATCTTTCGACGCGGTTCCAGTGATCGCATGGGATTGTTTACCTCATTTTTCCTGTTGGCATATGGCGTTACTCTATCAGGAT
>DATHRQ010000129.1:0-5515 GCA_035465095.1 Anaerolineales bacterium
GCTCGGGCTCGCAATGACGATTACTATTTATGAATTTCTCCGGCAAACGAGTCCTCTTCTTAGGCGCACATCCCGATGACATCGAGTTGGGATGCGGCGCTTTGCTGCATCACATTGTCAAACAGACTGACGTGTTGTGCGTCACACTTTCTGACAACCAAAAAAATCCAGCCCTGAAAAACGTTAGGGACGAGCATTATCGGGCGATGGAAATTCTCGGGGTGCCAAAAGAGAACATCATACTTGGCCCCTTTACAACCCGTCTCTTTCACGATTCACGCCAGGACATTCTCGAATACTTTCTCAAACTCCGCAGGGATTTCAAGCCGGACTTGATCTTTGTGCATTCCAAACAGGATGTCCATCAGGATCACAATACAATGACCGAAGAAGCGCTGCGCGCCTTTCGCGGCATCACTGTACTAGGTTTTGATGTAGTCCGTTCGTCACATGGATTTTTCCCTCACTTCCTGATCGAAGTGACAAAAGAAGACGTGGACAAAAAGATCGAAGCACTATCCAAATACAAAACATACCAAGACCGCTACTACTTCAACAGTGAACTGACGCGCTCGATCATGGTGCGTCACGGTGCGTTGGCGGAACGCCCGTTTGCAGAGGGATTCGATATATTAAGAATTGTGGGACGATTTGAGACATAATATTTCACACTTGTTAAATGTGAACAGTAGATATCTGCAAATGGAATACTCCATCGCCTGTAAGAACCAGGGAAAAAACAAACCACCAAATACAATGGAAAGACAGGAGAAGTCTCTGCTGCATACCTAACAATAGTTGCCAATTTTCTTCAATCCTGTCCCGAGATTTTTGAAAAATAACCGCTGACAGCCAGTTCATATCGATTGACGAAATTATGAAAAAACCCAATACCAGTATCCCCACCAAAAGCGAAAAGTTCAAAAACCACCCTGCAGGGGGATCATTATAGAAGGCAGAAACTGAAAACGTGAATGGTGCTGCGCTTAGAAGCAGCAAAAGCGAAATCACTGCGCTGGCATGAATTTTGCCGGATATCGTATCCCGCCGATTATCCGGATCGGTGGGAAAAATTCCCGCACATAAAATGGCCAGCCCAATAAGGATGATCAATACGAAAGGGAATTGATTGGTAAACAAGCCGCCTGACTGGCAGGCGAATAAAATAAAGCTCAACCCAAGAGGGACAAATCCCAACCACCGCACGAGTAATCCATAAACCGAGCCTGATATTCCCAGTTCACTGATCGATTGTTGTTTGTGCGAGTAACCCGGCGTAAAATGCCCGGCAATCAGTATCGATATAAAGAATAAGCATCCGCCGATAATAATCGCAGGCACAGAATCAAATCTCTCGAAGATCTCTGTTTTCTATTCTTTCGGAATCCCCAAAAAAATCGTCTCATCCCGCACCTGAACCGGATAGGCAGGGATATCCACCACGGCGGGCAATTGAACCGCCTTGCCGGTCTTCACGTCAAACTCTGCGCCATGCCGCGGACAGACGATATTAAATCCTTCCAACTCCCCATCGCCAAGCGGACCGTCATCGTGGGTGCATATGTCACCGATGGCAAAAAACTGGTCGGCAATATTGAAAATTACGATCGCCCTATCCCCCACTTCAAGGAACAGTCGTTCCCCATTCGGCAGTTCACTGACAGGGGCAATTTCGACGAATTCAATTTTCGATTCGTCTGTTTTTGTGTAATCAAATGTCATTTTTATGTTATTCAACCAAATCGTCGCTGGCTTCACCAAGTCCATATGCCCCGGCTTTCAAGACTTTAAGTGAAAGCAGGGCACATTTCATGCGGACGGGTCCCAATTCTATGCCAAGCAATTCAAAAACATGTTCTTTATCCAACTGCTTTACTTCATCCATTGATTTGCCAATGATCGATTCGACCAACAGATCTGCGGAGGCCTGAGAAATGGCGCAGCCATGCCCATCGAAGCGCGCATCGGCTACGGTATCATTTTCATCGGTTTGCAGGGTGATCTCGATGTGATCGCCACACAGAGGGTTATCGTCCTCGAACTGGATATCATGCGGGTCAAGATGACCCCGATACCCGGGATTCTTATAGTGCTCAATGATAATTTCTCGATAAAGATCGTCCATGTTTACCCAAACAATTCCTTTACTTTATACATTCCATTAACCAGCATATCCACTTCGTCTTTTGTATTATACAAATAAAATGAAGCGCGGCTGGTGGCCGGGATGCCGAATTTCTGGTGGAGCGGCTGGGCACAATGATGCCCCGCACGGACAGCGATTCCGTCACGGTCGAGGATCTGCGCCACGTCATGCGGGTGCACGCCCTCAAATGTGAACGACGCCACGCCGCCCTTTTTGTCCGCAGACGGGCCAAAGACTTTGATACCGGGAATCTCCTCCAAACGCTCAAGCGCATACTCTGTGATCTCATGCTCATACGCAGAGACCGCGTCCATGCCAACCGCCGACAAATAATCAACAGCCGCGCCAAAACCGATGGCCTCTGCGATGGCGGGAGTCCCGGCCTCAAATTTGTGAGGCAGGGTATTCGGGCGGAAGGAACGCAGCTTGACTTCCTTGATCATATCCCCGCCGCCTAAAAATGGAGGCATGGCCTCGAGTAGCTCGGTCTTCCCATACAATATGCCGATCCCTGTCGGCCCGCACATTTTATGCGCGGAAAAAGCGAAGAAGTCCGCGTCGAGAGCCTGGACGTCCACTTTTAAATGCGGAACGGACTGTGCTGCATCGACCAACGTCACCGCGCCTGCTTCGTGCGCCAGACGGATGATCTCAGCCGCCGGGTTGATCGTTCCCAGGACGTTGGACATGTGTGTAAACGAGACCAGTTTCGGGGTCCGATCAAGAAGCGTTTTGTAGGCGTCCAGATCGAGAAGACCGTCCTCCGTCACAGGGATGAATTCCAACTCGATACCGCGCTCTGCCTGAAGCATGTGCCAGGGAACGATATTTGAGTGATGTTCCATCTCTGTCAATATGATCAGATCTCCCTGTTTCAGATTCGCACGCGCCCATGAGTAGGCAACCAGATTGATCGACTCAGTGGTGTTGCGTGTGTAAATGATCTGTTTTGCAGAGGCTGCATTTATAAACTTCGCAATCTTCTCGCGGGCACCCTCATACAGTGCTGTAGCCTCCTCAGCCAGCGTATGTACGCCGCGATGGATGTTTGCATTCGAGCGGCGATAATACTCGTTCATCGCCTCGATGACAGCCAAAGGCTTTTGCGAGGTGGCTGTGGAATCAAGATAAATGAGCGGAACACCATCGCTGGTCTCCCGCTCAAAGATCGGAAATTGTTTTCGGATCGAATTTACGTCAAGGTACATGTTTAATAATCGGGGATCGCTCTGCGCTTTTTAGGTGCCTTCCCACCGCCCACCGGACGAACGTGCTCCGAATTTAGCGGATACCACAGGATGCGATCCGGCACCATCCAGCCGTCCGTCAAATAGACGTTGGAGCGAAACTGAACCGCGACCATTTTGTTATCGATTTGGACGATCGTACCGTCGATCCAGCCGCGGACGCGTTCCTTGCTTTTATCGTGGTCGCAGTAAACTTCGATCTTCCTACCCACCTTAAAATCGTGAAGATCGCCAGGTTCCTTCATAAAGGCATATTGCGGCGTACTTCGAGCGCTCTTGGCTTTCTTCTTCTTTTTGTTACCGCCGGTGGTAATGCGAGGAGCCTCAATTCGATTGATCACCTGCTCCTTGTCGACAGTTTTCGTTTTCTTCCCGGCACTGGCCTTGGTTTTCGATTTAGCCTGCACAGGGGATTTCTTTTTCCCGCCGCGTACGGCTTTTGCCTTTTTCATTTTTGGTTTTGCTTTAGTCTTCGGCTTCGCTTTTGTTTTGGTTTTTGATTTGGCTTTTACTGGCATGTAAATCCTTATCCTTTAATCTAATATGACGGCAATCACGCCATTTTATCGGCAATATACTGCTGAAAACGCTCGCGCACGCCTTCAAACGGAATACGTTGGAAGATCGGATCAAAGAAGCCCTCCACAACGATCTTCTCAGCTTCGGCATGCGGGATCCCGCGCGATTTCAAATAGAAAAGCGGTTCTTCCTCCAGTTTACCTACAGTTGCACCGTGTGTACAGCGGACATCATCTGCCAGAATTTCCAGGCCGGGGATCGAATCAGCACGCGCTTGGTCACTCAAGACCAGATTTCGATTCGCCTGATACCCGTCCGTTTGCTGTGCTCCAGGCGCAACATAGATCATTCCCTGCCATACAGAGCGGCTCTTCCCTTTGAGCGCTCCTTTGAAGAGCAGGTCGCTGGTGCAGTGCGGAGCGAGGTGATTCTGTTGTGTATCGTGGTCGAGATGTTGGGTGCCGTCTGTGAAATAGAAACCGGACATACGTCCCTGCCCGCCTTCGCCAGCCAGATCAAGTTCAGTGAAGTTCTTGGTCAGACGTGAACCGATCGCGCCGAAAATCCAATCGAGATTGCCGCTGCGCTCAACACGGGCCCGTTCATGACTGAAATTCCAGACATGACGTCCCCATGACTGCAATTCGACAAATTTCAGCGACGCATTTTGCATGACCTGTATCTCGACGATTCCTGCGTGCATCGAATTTGATTCTGTCTCATCGGGCGAGGCCGCCTCGTGGACGTACGTCACCGAGGCACCCTCATCGACAAGCACGAGGATGTGCGAAACGTGGGCAATATCGGTTCCGGGCCCCCACAGCACGGAGTGAAGCGGCTCGTCAACGATCACGTTCTTAGGGACGTAAAGCACAACACCGTTCTGTGCAAATGCGCCAGCCAGTGCCGAGAATTTGCCCTCTTCAACATTAACTGTTTTGCCCAGCATCTTCTCCAGCAGTTCAGGATGCTTTTCCTCAGCAGTCAACAGATCGGTGAAGATGACACCTTTCTCAGAAAGTTTTTCATCCAGCTCGATTGTTGCGCCGCCGGGCGTGAGGACGATCTGCCCGCCGTGCTGGTTGCCTGTTAGTGGTTTGAGCAGGTCTTCGCGGACAGCAGGAAGATCTTTGAACGCGCCTTCCTCTGCGAACTTGAATTGGTCCGTCGGCAATTTATGAATGTCGGTGCGGCGCCAGGCCTCTTCCGTGGTTTTGGGGAGGGAATGCTTTTTGAAAGCGGACCAGGCCCCAGCGCGGTATGAAGCGACAGCGTCCTTTCCAATGCGGACATCTGATTCCGCAAAGTTAAATTCCTTTGGGGTGGAGACCGCCCGTCGCGTCCTTGAAACAACTACTTTTGGTTTCTCAGCCATATTACCCAATTGATCCTTCCATTTGAAGTTGTATCAGGCGATTCATCTCGACCGCGTATTCCATCGGAAGCTCCTACACGATCGGCTCGATGAACCCGGACACCACCATGGCCGCCGCCTCGTCTTCGGTGATGCCGCGGCTCTGCAGGTAGAAGAGCTGCTCGTCTCCGATCTTGGACACCGTCGCCTCGTGGCCGATGTCGACCATGTCCTCTTCGATTTCCATGT
>DATHRQ010000130.1:0-3653 GCA_035465095.1 Anaerolineales bacterium
GAGGGGCAGGCCGAGGAGTCTGTACTGAGCCGGTCTGTGGTCATCGCTTCCGGAATCCAACGGACACCGAAATTTCCTCCGTTGCGCTTCAATCTTCCCACGGACATCCTCCAATTGCATGCAGCCGATTATCATAACCCGCAGGGCCTGCCGCCCGGTTCAGTCGTCATTGTCGGCAGCGGACAGTCCGGATGCCAGATCACGGAAGATCTGCTGTCTGCCGGACGAACCGTCTATGTATGCACCAGCAAGGTCGGGCGCGGACCGCGCCGCTATCGCGGCCGGGACCTGTTGGATTGGTGGGCGGAGATGAAGTTCTTCGACGTCACCTATGACAGCCTGGAGGACAAATCCATCAGCCGCGCGGCTCAGCCGCAGATCTCAGGCGTCGGTCGTTACGGGCATACCGTCAGCCTGCAAAATTTGGCAGGCCAGGGCGCGGTCATCCTGGGACGTTTGCTGGATGTCGAATCAGATACATTATTACTGGGTGACGATGCGGCGGAGAACGTCCATTTTGCAGACGATTTCTCACGGCGAGTCAAAGAGGGCGTGGACGATTATCTAAAGAGCCTGAATATCGAGCCTCTGCCGCTTGAGGACGACCCGGCAGACATGCCCGACCTTGAAGCGCAGTGTATCTCTCCTTTACGGGAATTAAATCTCAGAGAGTCAAATATCAGCACTGTGATTTGGGCAACGGGATTTACAGGAGATTTCAGCTGGTTGAACCTGCCGGTCTTCGATGAAGAAAACATGCTGGTCCATGAACGGGGTGTCTCAGCAGAGCGGGGTGTGTATTTCGTCGGTTTCCCCTGGCTCAACAGCCGCAAGTCAGGCATCATCTATGGGATCAAGGATGATGCAGGTTATATCGCCGATGCGATTCGGGAACAACTGGCCTAGGTAAGCCATATAAACCAGCCCCACAAAATCTTTTCAGTTGCGGATGTTTATTCCCGCTGAGACATTATTGTTTAGGAAGGGGCGATCACCAGCCACCAGCCAGGTCCGCCGGGGTCGTTGTTCGTGATCCAGGCATTCCAAAGACCTTCATCCCCAAGCCAGTCGGCCGTTTGTTGTGTGCCTGTCAGTGGATCGTTGTAGTGCACGAGGAGGGCATTCTCCCGGCTCGCATCAACCGACAGACCGGTGACGACAATAAAATGCGCTTCCGACTCCGGGTCGCTGAAATTGGAATGCACGTCAATGACGACCGGCACGCCGTCGCGCAGGTTTTCGAACAGCAGCGACAATCCCTGCCCGGGCGTCGAGACCCGGCCAGACGACACATCCTCCGCGTAATGCTCCGCGATCTTGACCATATTGGCTGGGCTGGTAAAGGGAGAGTTTACCTCGTCGAAATATCCGTTGGCCAGAGCGTACTCGATCACTTCCTGCTCGGTAAGCGGACGGTCGGGGTGGATAAAGTTGTAGGTCATTGCAATAACCGCTTCGCCGCAGGATGTGCTCCGCGATTGTTGGAAGACGGAAACCGGCAGGGACAGTGGTTGTTCCTGAAGTTGGGAAATCAAAAACTGGCTGTCAGACCGGCAGGACGTAAACGCAAATGCGTACAGGCAGAGCAATACGAGCGATCTCGAAAAGGTAATGGATACTTTGTTTATTTTCATAATAATTCGTACATTATTCCACATAATTTGATACAAGGGGAGCCCCACCAAAGCGGCCCTCTCCAGTTACTGGAGAGGGCCGGCAGGTATTTATACAAACTGTGTTGACACAGCGCTAGGAGGTCTGGATCGCTTCCTTCCCAGCCTTGGCGGCCTGGGAAACGTTGTCCAACTGCTTCGCGAGCATATCCTTGCCCTTATGCTCGATGTTGGCAGCCTTGACCTTTACCTCGGTCTTGATCTGATCGGTCTTGTTTTTGACCTGCTCAAATCTGTCCTTCATGACCTCGGTTGTGCGGTTACGCAGCTGCTCGGCACCCTTCTGGACCTCGGCGCGTGTCTTCCGGCCGGATTGAGGCGCGAGGAACAGCATGGTTGCAGCGCCCACGATGCTGCCAAATATCAGCCCGGTCAACCAAGACCCGTTGCCATTTGATCGATCCGTATATTCAAGTTCGTTATTCTTGGTATTCATTGTTTAATCCTTTCTTATTTTCAAGTTGTTATTGGGCGATTGGATCACCCATAAAAGCGACCGGCCAACTGTTCCACTTCCTGGGAACCTTGGCCGCTTCATATCTATGGATAACATGCGAACCATATAATTCAATTAAATCGGTGTTAGAAATTTCTAATATTATTCGCAGAGTAGGACTATTTACCTATTGAGACAAGGGCTACTGAGGGCATCGATCGCAAATGATTGGCAAACCAAATATATTCCACCCATGTGGTGCTCCTTTGTCGCAATGCAACCCTATACTCCAACAAAAGTTGTTGATTAGTAAATAATCAATACCTTGAATCTCATATCCAATTAAGAAACTCCAAATATTCCCGAAAGACTTTCGTAATATTTGGAGGCTATTGTTATAGAAGAGGCTTTGTATCTCAAGAAAGGAGTTCGACGATGGCAAACCTTAACCCAATTTTACAAATGAAGCGTTTTTTCAAACCATTGAAACTGATGATAAGCGCATTTTTGATCGCAGCCTTATTCTCAGGGACAATGGCATCGCCTGCCCTGGCGGACGCGCCGGGGACAGGGACCGTTTTCGAAGGAGTAAGCGTGCCGGGTGTGGCACTCGGCGATACACGCGCACAGGTGGAGGCAGCCTGGGGCGCGCCGGTCTATTGTCAGAACGTCAGCGGCTTCGACCAGGGATCGTGCGAATTTGCGGCGGAGGGCGGCGGTCAGATCTTTGTGCGGTATTCAGGCCCGGACGGTGGAGGAGCGACAGCCTCCCCGGAGGATAAGGCCATTCGGATCACCTGGCACCAGGCGGTCAGCGGATGGGTAACGACGGCGGGAATCAACACCACGCTGGCGTATAACGACCCGGATGCCGTGCAGGCGGCCTATCCGAACGCGGTCATCTATCAGCAATCGTTGTTCGACTGGGGTTACGAGGACCGGGCGCTGGGCATCCGCATACATTATCACACCGCCTACCTGACCGGAGTGACGAGGGTGAGCATGGCGATCACCATCCCGGATAACTCTCCGCCGCCTGAACCGGACTATATGCATGTCTCTTCGATCGATTTTACCGATGCAAAGAGACGGCATATCATCGGCACCGTGCACGTGCAGAACGAACAGAACGAGGCTGTCCCTGATGCGCTGGTATACGTCACATGGACATTCCCCGACGGGAATCAGCTTTCGGTCAACGCCAGGACAGACAGTTCGGGCCTTGTGGAGTTCAACATTTACGATGTCCACCGCGGAATCTATACCCTCACCATTGACGATGTGTTGGTCTACAACTATGAGTTCGACCCCGATGCCAGCCTGCTGAGCGCGACCTATAAATATAAGGTCAAATAGGAAGCGTTCACGCGAAAGCGAAATATGTACTAAAAAAAGCGGACGAGATTATTCGTCCGTTTTTTTTCATCATTCATCAACGACTCTGCCAGAACAACCACAGACTGGAAAAGATCAGCAGAAGGACGATGATGCGTTCGAAGACGGACGGGCTGACACGTGTCAGCGTGCGGCGGGCGACCCAGATC
>DATHRQ010000131.1:0-4706 GCA_035465095.1 Anaerolineales bacterium
ACGGTCGCCCAATTCCCGCCTTCAGGGAATATCCCCAAAACGCCGCCCTGCTTGAGAATCCCTTCGGCGGCTCTGAGAGAATCCTTTGCGCCCGTACCTCGATACAGCGGATGATACCCCCACACCAAAGGGATGATGCGCGTGGCTGCGGGTGCGTGCGGCGTATCGGCCCCGCCGACGAATTCGATCTCCCACGGCGCAATGCGTACAAAACAGGGTGGGTCGATAAAACTGAAATGATTGCTCACCATGATAAACGGACCGCTTTTGGGCAGGTTCTGCGTACCGTTGATCTCAAGTTTGGAAACCAATGCAAAAGCGGGGCGCGCCAAAAAGTGAAGTATTTTTCGGACGAGTTTTCGCCCCGGCGATGTAAACTGTTTTTGTGTCATATGGCTAATTTGCTGGGGCATATTCGAGCGCGGCCTGACGCGCATGCTGTTCTCTGACGCTTAGCAATACGATAAGTCCGACGCCAAGAAATACCGCGATGGAAATAATACCGGCGCGTTGACCAGCCTGTTCGGCCAGCAGCTCCCCCATGCCGTTGGCTTCGAGTCGCAGGGCAACGCCGCTTGCCAGCAGGCCGTAAATGGTCGGCCCCAGAAACGAAGACGTTCTGCCCGCGATGGCGAAGAAGCTGTAGAACTCCGCGCTCTGACCCTTCGGTGCAAAGATGCCCGTCATCGTGCGCGTGACCGCCTGTACGCCTGTCAGTGCAAAGCCTGCCACACATGCAATGACAAAGAAACCCGTAAGAGTCTTGTTGAAGAGCATCCAGATCACGGTGCCGATCATCAAAACCAGAGATGCGATCAGCGCGCGCATGAAGCCGACCCGCTGACCGTAGACCCCGGAAAGATAGGCGCCAAAAATGCTGGCAAATTGAACCAGGATCATCAGGATGATAAGCTGCGTCTGATTCATGCCATACAGCACCGCGCCAATGATCGCGGCAAAATCGAGCGCCATGACGATGCCGTCATTGAAGATCAGGAAGGCAATGATGAATTTCAAAAATTCCCTGAAATGCCGCACCGCGCGGAACGTTCGTCCGAGGCGGCTGATGGCAAGTGAGAAATAATTCTGCCCTTCAGGGAGCGGCCTGCGCACACCCTGCTCTTTGACCCACAGAAAAAGCGGAAGCGCTGAAATGAGAAAGAAGAGGGCTGTAAACAGGAATGCGCCGCGCACAGGCAGATCAGTTCCCTCGATGAGAACGATGGCTGGAAGCACGATCAGCAAGCAAAGAATTCCGCCGGCCGAACCGATCGCCCAGCCATTGGCAGAGACACGCCCGATCTCGTCCGGCTCTGCAACTTCGGTCAGCAGCGAATTATAGAAGACCTGTCCGGCGCGATAGCCGATCTCGGCCATGATGAAAAAGAACATCCCCATGAACACGTCACCTTTTTGCACGAAGAACAACAGACCAGTAAATATCCATGAAAGCGCCGAGAAAAACAACAGGAATCGTTTTTTGAAAGCCGAGTAATCTGCGATGGCCCCCAGGATCGGAGCCACAATTGCGCTGACCAGCATGGCAACCCCGATCGAGATACCCCACAGGCGCGACCCTTCAGCGCCGCCGACCACCGTTCCCTTAAAATAGGCTGAATAAATTGCCAGTAATACCACTGCTGCATATGCGGAATTTCCAAAATCGTACAAATACCAACCCAGTTGTGCACGCTTGCGGTCCTGTTGCATATAATCTCCTCAAAAAGGATTTGACGGCTTCACCGCCTATTACTATAACAATTTAGCATGCAATTCGTTTTGTACGAAAAACATGGCATCGCCCTGTCCCTTTTGCATGCCTGAATTTTACCTCCTGTGGTACAACTCCCGTGTGTACAGCCTTTATCTCCACATCCCATTTTGTACGCACCGCTGCGCCTACTGCGATTTCAACACTTACGCAAACCAGGAGTCATTGATCCCCGCCTATGTGGACGCGTTATGCAAAGAGATCGAGTTTATTGGACACCATGCTGAGCGGAGTGAGAAGCACGCAGTCGAAGCACATACCATCTTCTTCGGCGGAGGGACACCTTCGCTTCTTTCCCCTCTTCATTTTGATTCGATCCTCAAAAGCATTCGCAACGCCTTCGACCTGACCGACGACACCGAGATCACCATCGAGGCCAACCCCGGCACGGTGACCTACGACTCGCTGCGTCAACTGCGCGAGATCGGCGTCAACCGCATCAGCTATGGAGTCCAATCCGCGAACATGGAGGAACTCCATATGCTCGAACGGACTCACAACTTCTTCGATGTGATCGAAGCGGTGACATCCGCCCGCAAGGCGGGCTTCGAGAACCTCAACCTCGACCTGATCCACGGCCTGCCCGAGCAAAGCATGGACACCTGGCAGTCCACCGTCAAACGGATTCTCGATCTGCATCCCGAGCACATCTCTGCCTACGCGCTGACGCTCGAACACGGCACGCCTTTTGGACGCTGGGCATCCAAAGGCCTGCTGCCTCTGCCAGATCCCGATCTCGCCGCGGAGATGTATGAGTGGTTGGGTGAAGAACTCGAATCTGCGGGGTATGTGCAATATGAAATATCCAACTGGGCAAAACCGAATCGCGAATGCAAACACAACCTTCAATACTGGCGCGGACTTCCCTACCTCGCCTTCGGCGCCGGCGCACATGGATACGCAAACGGCTATCGTTATTCAAATGTATTGAGAATCAGAACCTACATCGAGCGACTTTCCGATGACCAATCTGTCAATCATAAATTCCCTCTCTCCCCTGCTGTCGTCAACCAACATAAACAATCACCGCAAGACGATATGTCAGAATTCATGATGACCGGTCTGCGCCTGACACAGGAAGGCGTTTCGATGCAGGAATTTCAAAATCGATTTGGACGATCCATGTTGGATGTGTTCGGGAAAGAGATCGATGAATTGTTGAGGCTGGGGTTGGTTGAAAAGCACGAATCCCCCTCTCCCAATGAGAGAGTGGATAGGGGTGAGGGCTTACGCCTCACCAAACACGGACGCCTGCTCGGCAATCAAGTCTTCATGCGATTTGTGTAATTAAGAAACACGGACTATTGAAGTGATTGACGCACTTTATTCGCATCCACGGTCCCAACAGATCGCCACAACTCCTTTCCCTGACCATCATAGAAAATAAATGTCGGCGTGAAACTGCCATACTCACGGACCAATTCATGTCCCAGCGCAGATTGGACATCGATGTTGATCACTCTCAATTCTTCGGGAAACTGTTCCTTGAGCCCATTCACGATGGGCTTTGCTGCGGCGCAGGCCATTCAATACGGTGATTGCATTTCCACCAGTACGGCTTGCCCCTGCCCGATCTGTGATCGGAATTCTGCCAAGTCATTTGTGGATGCCTGCTCAGGACGTATCAACAGCCAGGCCGCAAATAATGCTAGAGCGACTGCAAGCAGCCCAACTCCATTTTTTAGATTGATACCCCTACGTAAAAATACAAGGGCTGCCAGCCCCAGGATGAATATTCCACTTAAGAGCATCGAGTATTGATTGAGGATTTCCATAGCAACCTAAGAGCTAAACTTAATATAGATACAACCCGGCAACCAGGTCTTTATGCGTTTTGTGTGATAACGGCTTGCGTTGGGCGGTGTGCTAACAGGTTGATGAGACCAGGCGGTTTATACTTTAGTCAAAGTTTTTCGTCCAAACTGCCAGATAATATATACAACGACGATGAAGTACAGTCCAAACAAAATCAAGGCAGCAGCATCTGATTTGAGGGCAGGAAGCACCCAATTTGACCAATTGAACATTGTATGGCCTAGCATTGCGGCAAAAACACTCCCCTTTGTGTTTGCGTAGAACCATGCCAGAATAATGCCGACTAGAATTGTTGTGAGCAAGAGTCCCCACAAGGGACGGTTATAGTAATCCTCTGCTCGCGGGACAAAAAATAAGGGTAAATGCCAAAGACCCCACATCAAACCCGCAAAAATCGCTGCCGTCAACGCATCATATTGATTCCGCAGATTCTCAAATGCATAACCACGCCAGCCGAATTCTTCCTGCAACGGGCCTCCAAGGAAGAAAATAAAAACCAATGCAATAGGCAACCCAATAGGTTGCGTGAGTGCGACAAATTCAGGGGCAGGATTGCCAAGCAAGATGGATAATACCAGCGCACCGCCAATTAATACTGGGAACGTGAGTAGAATAATCCACCACCATTTCCCAAGACGGATCATGAAGCCGCGTTTGAGCAGTTCTTTTACTCCTGCATCTTTCTGGTAAATGAAAGTCGTTACAAGTGCCCCAACAAGCGGACCCCATGCGCCAAGGTTGAGCGCAAGAAAATTCTTCACACCTTCAGGCGCATTCAAAATATTTTGTGCGATCAGTGCATCAGGAATCCAAAACAACCAGGAAAAACCGTACGCGATTAGTATGAAGACCCAAACATTTCTTTTTAACTTCATGATTTATATTCCTTCCTTTCTTTGCTAGAACCCGCCCAACGGTGGGCGTTACCGGCGGCTGGAGGGACGAGACTCGCCCCCGAAACGGATAAAGCCCAAAGCTACGAACAAAGCTAATTTGGCGGTGCGAATCCAGCCCGCCTGCCCCGCTTAGCGTAGCGGTGCGGGGTCCGCGTGCACGCATTGTTAGGCGCAAATCTAAAGTATTACACCTTATAACTCTTGAAGAGTTGAATTAATCCTTT
>DATHRQ010000132.1:0-12710 GCA_035465095.1 Anaerolineales bacterium
ATATCCTCTGGCGGCGCTCCCTTAATAATAACCTCCCGCTGCGGGAAGGGAATATCAATGCCTGCTTCGTTCAGCGCCTGATAAACTGCGGTGTTGACACTGTCGAACATGCGCCGTGTATCCACATATGAATCCAGCCACCAGCGGATGCGGAAGGTCAGAGCCGAATCGCCGAATTCCAAAAACAACGCTTCCACAGGTTTGTCCACCAGAACACCGTCCACCGTTTTTACCGCGTCGGTAATGACCTGACGCGCCTTCTCGATATCCGTGCCGTAGGCCACCCCAACGTGATTCTCGATCCGATATTCCGAAGAGGGATACGAGTAATTCACGATCAGGCTTTTGGCAATCACCGAATTGGGGACAATGACCATGCGGTTATCGCGCGTGCGGATGTGCGTGCTGCGCAGACCGATGTCCATCACGTCGCCCCAGGTATCGAGATCCTGGATCTCGATGCGGTCGCCGATGCGGTAGGGGCGGTCGATCATGATGACGAATCCGCTGATCGTATCCGAGAGGGCCGCCTGGGCAGCCAACGCAATGGCGAGAGAACCGATTCCCAGCGTCGCTACAAATCCGCTGACGTCGACCTCGAAATGACCCAAAAGCATAATGATGGCAATGACGGCCAGGATAATGACGATCACACGGCGCAGGAACGGCATCAACTGCTCGCTTAGTTCCACCTTGTCTGTGCGGGCGAGGCGGGTTGCATACCAATTGGAAATGTTATTTACTAGGCGCAGCGCAATGGCAAACCCGATCAGCAGATACAGTACAAAATACAAGCCTTCAAAATCGAATTGGAGTTCCTCAAAGATAAACACCAAACGATTGATCGAAAATTGAAAGGCATAGATCACAGCCAGCCAATAGAGCGGGGCTGCAACGGCCTCAAGAATGGCATCGTCCAGTGTCGAGGCTGTGAAATTGGTCAGGCGTTTGATGACGCGCATGAACAACGCTTTAATGATCCAGCGCCCCAAAAAGAGGGTCAATACAAAAACGAGGGCCGAAATTCCGATATCGATCCATTGTTCGGTTGTAAGTGATGAAAAATCCATGGTCTGCTCCTGCATAGGTATGATGGCAATTAAATCTTACCATCGTTATAATGCCTGAATGACAGAGGACGTAAATTCCGCCGGCAATTGGGATATGTATTACGATCAGAACAGGGATGGCTGGGACCTGGGCGGCGCCACTCCCGTTTTCAAACGCCTTGCCTCCAGCGCGCGCTTCGCGCCTGGACGTATGCTTGTTCTCGGCGCAGGACGCGGATACGACGCCCGCGAATTTTCCCGCCATGGATTTCAAGTAACGGCTGTGGACTTCGCGTCCAATGCCGTCAGCGAAATGCGGCGGCTGGCAGAAGAGGACGCCCCTGTCGAGATTCTGCAGCAGGATATTTTTACGTTCCCAAACGAATACGACGGCGCCTTCGATTACATTCTTGAATACGTCTGCTTTTGCGCCATAGACCCGAAACGTCGAAACGAATATGCTGATGTGGTGACGCGTCTGCTCAAACCCAACGGGTTCTTCATCGACCTTGCCTACCCGCTCGATGGCCGCAAGGAAGGTCCGCCGTTTGGTTTTTCGGACAGGGAACTGTTGGCACTATTTGAAGAACGCGGATTCAAACTACTCTCGCGTGAAAAACCAGCAGACTCGATCCCGCGCCGTAAAGAGGCGGAAGAACTGTTTATCTTTCAAAAAACTTCCTGACGTACCATAACCTGCGGAGAACATCATTATGAAACGAGCGATCCTATCCATTGTCCTATTGTTGAGCGCATGTACTCCTTCTGATGCGGGTATGCCCACCCAACAACCATCCCCCACACAACCAACGTCACCAACCGCTACGCCCGCGCCGACCTCCTCACAGGAAGAAGCAGCCGATGTGATCTTTCATGGCGGTGTCGTACTGATAATGGATGAAAGACTATCTGCAGGCCAGGCGCTGGCGGTCAAGGGAGATAAGATCATCGCTGTTGGAACTGATGATGACGTGATGGCATTGGCGGGGCCACAGACACAGATGATCGCACTCGACGGGCGAACGCTGATGCCCGGCTTTGTGGATGCACACACACATATCTTGAACGATGCGGCGCACTATGGCATGGACCTCGACGGTCTCCAGCAATTGGCCCTCGAAAATGGCATTACAACGCTTGCCAACCTGTTTACCACACAGGATTTTCTGAACGAGATGCGGGACTACAATGCAGAGAATAAACTGCGTGTGCGAACAAGTCTTTATCTTATTTACAATAACAACTGTGGAGATGTGATCGGCAACTGGTGGAAGGATGTACCTCCCACACGCGAGCCCGGTGAAATGCTGCGTGTTGGCGGCGTGAAGGTGTTTTCTGATGGCGGTTCGTGCAACCGTCCTGCCCTCAGTTATGAGACCTCTCCCGGCTCGGGGCTGGGAGACCTATTTTTAACCAGCGACCAGATCGCAGAGGTCGTGGGCGAAGCGCAAAGTGTGGGTCATCAGGTTGCCATCCATGCGCTGGGTGACCGCGCGATTGAAGCGGCGCTTGATGGCCTCGAATCCGCAATGGACGGCGGGCCGAACGAATACCGTCATCGCATCGATCATAACGCCATCCTGCGTCCCGACCTCCTGCCGCGCTACGGCGAATTGGATATCGTGGCGACCATCTTTGGCACCTTTCCATCCTGTATTGATTTCGCGAACCCTTCCCCGCCTCCTTACAACGAATGGGAGTGGGCCTGGGACACGCTGCTGGAGGCCAACCCTGGCCTGCACGTTGCCTGGCATGGAGATGACCCGTATATTGCCCCGCTGAGCCCCATCCTTGAACTGTATGGATTGGTGACACGTAACTATGCGGATGATGACCGCGTAACAGTGTGCGAAGCCAAGGATTGGATCGCCGATAACACCCTGACCGTTGAACAAGCCCTGCCGATGATGAACCGCGAATCGGCCTACGCGCTCTGGCGGGACGGGGAAGTGGGTACGCTCGAAACGGGAAAATTCGCTGACCTGATCATTCTCTCGCATAATCCCATGTCTGAGGATCCCGATATCCTGCTGGATACCTATGTGTTGATGACGATGGTCGGCGGGGCGGTGGAATGGTGCGCGCCCGGTTCAGAATCATTATGCCCATCAAATGAAACATCGGCTGCTCCTTCCACAGGTTCGGGAGGGGATAGAATCTTTTTTTATAACGGACAAATTATCACGATGGAGGATGCACAGCCTCAAGCGGAGGCCGTGCTGATACAGGGCGATACGATTTTGGCCGTCGGCAGTGAGGCCGATATTCTGTCGCTGGCTGATTCGCAAACGATAAAAATCGATCTGGAAGGGAAGACCCTCGTACCCGGTTTTATCGATTCGCATGTGCACCGCATCGGTGACCGCGGATTTGCAGGAATTGACAGCGCTGAGGCCAGCATCCAACTGGCCCTCGAACAGGGATATACATCCATGAATGAGATGTTTGTAAACCAGGAACGGCTGGATGAACTGCGAAGCCTGGACGAAGTTGGCTCACTGCGCCTGCGCGTTAATGCATACCTTCCGCTCAACTATGACGAACCAAAATTTGGACTCTGGTATCAAGATTACCAGCCTGGCTTTGCATACAGCCCATATTTGCGACTTGGCGGGTTGAAGATCTTCATGGATCATGGTTGGGGTAAGGGCGATTTACTGTGGACACAGGCTGAGCTTGACCAAACGCTAACTGAAGCCACTGATCTTGGTTGGCAGATCGCAGCCCATTCCGTGGGCGAACCGGCTCATACCATGCTGCTTAATACGATCGAACGCATTCAGCAGACAGACCCGGGGCGGGATCATCGCTTCCGTATAGAGCATGTGATCGTAATTTCAGATGAGGACGTGCAGCGAATGGCAGACCTGAACGTGCTGGCTTCAGTCCAACTGCACGCGCCAAACACATGGTCAACCGATTTCGACGATTTCTACCCGGAAGTTGATGCGGAGCTCCAATCACATTTCACACGTTATCGTGACCTGACAGAGGCCGGCGTGCGCATTATAGGCAGCAGTGACTGGCCGTATGCAGCGTTGGAGGAGGGTTTCGGCTCGCCTATGAAACTGCTTTATCAGGCTGTAACGCGCGTGGGGACAGGCGGCCACCTGCCGGAAGACTGGATGATCGGCCAGGAGATTCCAATAGAACTGGCAATGCGCTCGTTGACGATTAACGGCGCATATGGCACTTTCGAGGAGGATATCAAAGGCAGCCTCAAACCAGGCAAGCTTGGCGACCTCGTTATCTTATCTGCAAATCCGTTGGATACACCCATAGAGAATGTGCCCGACATTGAAGTTTTGATGACGATGATCGGTGGCAAAGTGGAATGGTGCGCGCCCGGTTCAGAATCATTATGCCCAACCACGCCAGAATTGATAACGGATGGTGACAGCATCCCCTTTGGACATTTGGACAGCCCTGCTCCAGACGAAACGATCTCAGGCACGTTCACCGTTGCAGGCTGGGCGCTTGTTGACGGCGGCCCGATTGACCGAATCGAGATCTATCTTGACGGCGAAAACATTGGTGACGCCGTCTACGGTGACCCTAGACCTGATGTGGCTGCTGACTACCCTGGCAGGGAGGGCGAGCCGAACTTCGGTTATTCATTCCAACTGGATACAACACAGTACGGCAATGGTCCCCATACACTGTCTGCTGTGGCATTCAGCCTGTCTGGCGATCAGGGTTATCTAATTCCAGAAACTTTGAGTTTTGTGATCGAAAATTAATGTAAATGAACGCTATATCTTCTTCGCAATGACCGTGAAGACGTGCCAATGCTTGGGGCCGGTCGTCGCTTCGCCGTCTTCATCCTGTTCGTGAAAAGATTCGATCTCAAAATCAGCGAACATTGCTCGGACCTGGTCTTCAGTGTGGAATGTCATATCCTTTCTGTATGCCCAGGTATCGTTTACGCCAAAAAAATTACCCGCAAATCGACCGCCGGATTTGAGGGCATTTGAAATCTTCTCCCAAAGAACCGCGAAGCCTTCAGGGTCACAAAATGGGAGGCTGTAACTTGCATGGATCAGATCGACAGCCGGCAGGCGGACATCTTCGAACTTTGAAACCTGTGTTTCCAGACGATTTCGGCTCTCCTGCGGTGCTTTATCAAGCAGACGCTTGATTCCGCCACGATCTGCATCTATCGCCAGGACGTGCCATCCGTGAGCGAGCAATATCAAAGTCTCCGTGCCCTCGCCACAGCCGAGGTCAATGGCGCGGAGCGAATCTCCCGTTGGATACTTCTCAAGCACATCCAGCAGCACCTGACGCGGTTCACGTTCCTGCATCTTTTCATAGTACTCATCCCAATACGATGCATCTGATTTATCAAAGTTGCCTGTCATAAAACGCCTCCAAATTAAACATTTATTGCATCCAAATACTCAACCCCTATAAAATGCGGTGGTTCATTATACTTTCCCGGTCAAATACACGGCGCCCTTGCGAGGCATCCTGTTGAGGCTATAATCTTGTCATTCAAGCAAAGGAGTTAACATGCTCAAAGTTGGTTATATCGGTCTCGGATTAATGGGCAAGTCCATGGCGCGTAACATACTCAAGGCGGGGTTTCCCCTTGTTGTTCACAACCGTTCACAGGCGGCGGTGGATGAACTGGTTGCGGAGGGCGCAAAACAGGCAGACTCTCCGAAGGATGTTGCCGAACAAGTGGATGTGGTCTTCACCAACCTGCCCGATTCACCCGACGTGGAACTGGTTGCACTCGGCGAAAACGGGATCATCGAAGGCGCACACGATGGATTGATCTTTGTGGATAACTCGACCATCAAGCCTGCCGCGGCGCGCATGATCGCAGGAAAGTTGTCAGAGAAGAACGTGTCCGCTCTGGATGCGCCCGTTTCGGGCGGGGACATCGGCGCGAAGAACGGCACGCTGACTATCATGGTCGGCGGCGAAGCGTCCGCGTTGGAAAAGGTCATGCCTGTCTTCAAGGTGATGGGCAAAACGATCACTCACGTCGGTGAAGCGGGAGCCGGCCAGGTCGCCAAAGCTGCGAATCAGATCATGGTTGCCGCGCAGATGGTGGCAATGGGTGAACTGCTGGTTTTCTCCAGGAAGGCAGGCGTCGATCCGCAAAAAGTGGTCGAGGCGATCAAAGCCGGTGCAGCACAGTGCTGGGCACTGGACGTCAAGCCTCCTCGTCTTTTTGACGGCAATCGGGAGCCTGGTTTCAAGGCCTATATGCAATTAAAGGATCTGGGCATTGTTTTGGATACGGCGAAGGAATACGATATTCCCATCTCTGGAACAGAGACGAATACAGAGCTCTTTCAACAAATGATCGATGAGGGCATGGGAGAGTTGGATAACTCTGCCGTAGTAGGTGTGATCGAGAAAAAGGCAGGTGTAACTATTGTATAAGTTTCAAGGATATATGAAATACAAATTCGATTGATTAATAAGGAGTTGCATGAACACTGAAAAATTAGGAAAGGGACTGGTAGTTTTAGGCGTATCAGGCATTATTTTGTCTCTACTGGTCGACGTATTCCCGGGAGCAAAGCCAGGAATCCAGTCCGTGCAAATATTGGGAATTGAAATTGCAATCATCGTTATCCTGACAGGTATTTGGACATTCCTTGCAGACAATAACGAAGAATTAAAAATCAGGAAAAGGGTTGCGTTTCTTTATGAACAGGCGCTCAATTTGCCAATCCTGGTTTGGATCATGGTCGGTTTCCTCCTCTCCTACCTATTGTTTTTTGTTTCTCCAATGTTTTTTAATTCGATACAAAGGATGCAATACTTTATTAATTATCTGCCTGATAAATATCCCATCGGTAACGACATGATTGTTATGCTTGATCTGGCAAGAGATTGGTTTTTTCAAGGTCAGTCCCCCTATTCTGTTCAATTTTATCCACCGCTGACCTATATATTTTATGCTCCAGCCCTGCTAATAAGTGATTACGCTCTACTTTTTAGATTATTCACCTTCATTACACTTGTCAGCTATTTTATCCTGACGTTTTTTATTCCTGCCAAAATTTCCGCAGATGAAAATAAGCCTCTAATTTTATTGTTTTTTATCACAGGGTTGATCTCTTATGGCTTCCAGTTTGAACTCGAGAGAGGGCAGTACAACGTCTTCACATTTCTGCTTTGCATGTTGTCGATCTATATATTTCATTACCATCCCAAAAGGCGAATCGTTGCGTATATTTTATTTTCTCTTTCGGTGCAGTTGAAATTATATCCTGCCATATTTGTCGTATTGCTGGTTGATGATTGGCAAAATTGGAAAGACAACTTACGGCGGTTTGTATATCTTGGAATAGTTAATTTTGTGCTCCTGTTCTCGATGGGATATCAAATATTTATTGAATTTATGACTTCAGTTCTGCATCAAATCTCCACTCCCGGGTGGGGATGGAACGGCAACCATTCCATTAAGGCCTTTGTTGGAAACTTGGCCAAGGACGGGTTTGGACTCTTAAGCTCAAATTCCTTGGTATTTGTCAATCAAAATTCCGAATTCATTGGGAACATTTTGTTATTGATCGTGTTGGCCTCCGTCCTGTCAGGAGTCTTGATTCATCATCTGAAAAAGGAAAAGGGTATTGACGGCTATCTATTGTTTATTTGCACAATTGCTGCCTTAACGATCCCCATCAGTAACGATTACACTCTTTCCATACTCGCGGCGCCCATGGCAATCTTTTTGTGCAGTCTCGCTGAAAACTGGAATACCCGATTTAGAATTGTTCTTATATTGTCTGTGGTCATTTTGACATTTGCATATTCTTCCGTGCTCATTCCGTTTAAATACAAACCACAATTCATGAGCAATTCTTTTCCCCCACTGTTTGTGATTATGATTCTGACGACATTCTTAAACTTCATCAGGTATTTTTCTGGCAGGGAATTTGTTAATAAAAATAAACCTGCAAACCCGTCAGACCATGGACAAAGCGTAAATTTGAAACCGAGCGATTAAAACATGGTACATATTCCTGTCATCCATGTGCCTGAACGGTCATTGGATGGTCACATCAAGCCTTGGGTGAGGAGTTTTGGCAATTGAAGTCGTAATGATGTACACTACTTTTTCTTGATTGTTTTTGTATTGCCCATCAGCAGGGGACCGAGAAAATCAGTATCAGGGTTTACAGAATTAAATACAGGGATATCGATTGTCGAATGAAGCTCCCGGATGTGCAGCGGGGAGGAAGAGCATATTCCAGAAACCGCGTCCGGAACCAAATTAAACTTTTCCTTCAGGATATTTAGTCCCCCGATCGCTCCAAAGGCATCGCTGGCACAGAAGATCAGACGGTGAATGCGTTTTTGGACATCGGGTGAAGACAACAGCATGGCCGTTTCACGCTGCAGGATGCCATCAGCAAATTCCACCACCCAGAAGTTCTTTGGGTCGTTGGCATAACACAGATCGAGTTTGTTGAATATTGACAGCACTTCCTCCTCCGGCACCAGATAGGTTGAGGGGTAACCCAGGTACGTAAAATCATTATAGGGGTTGGCCCCGGCATCGTTCATATGCAGTATGTCCTTTAGGCTGGCGGTGCCGGTCACCTTGGATGCCCGCACTTTGTTTTTCATGATCTTCAATGTCCAAACGCAGGCTGTGGCAGCCATGCTCTTACCTGAGTTCATGGACGACCCAACCACCAGGATCAGCGGTGAGCGGGGGAACTTCTTTTCACTGCGTTTTGGATGCGCTTTGGGAAAATCGCGTGTGTTCAAAACGTGACCTTCCTCGTTCACCACGTATCCGAGAATATTCACCTGTGTTGGGTCCTTGATGACCTCGTTCTTGGTGCGCATGATCCCGATCAAACCGGAGCGTGCCAGCAGATCGACCTGCGATTGGAAATTTTCAGGCAGGGTGCCTTCATAGTGGTCAGGTGCGTAGCGATTGCCGAAAACGAACAGGGATCGGGTGCTGTGATGGATGGTGTGAATCCGCCCGGAAACATTTTCCAGGGAGGAATGCTGCCCGATACGTTCGATTTCACCATAGGCAACATCACCGATCTGCGGAGGGCGGTCCACTTGTTGATAAAAACGCGCTTGTTTTCTCGAAATCGAGAAAGCAGCGCTGGGGAAAATGTACCCGCGGGGGATCTTATGCATGTTTTTATTCCTTCAACCCATGGGATTACGGAAATTAATCGAAATTTACTTCAGAAATGTAGGTTTGTAAATGGACGTATTGTACAGTTTAAGGATTCGTTTTACCTTCTTTTCTTCTTCCGCTTGATCCGATACCCAAACCGCTGCATCGCGCCTTCATTATTGCGCCAATCTTTCAGCACCTTTGCGCGCAATTCCAAAAACACCTTGCGCCCGCTCATCTCCTCGATCTCTTTGCGGGCGTCGCTGCCGATTGCCTTCAACATTTTACCGCCCTCGCCGATTACGATTCCCTTTTGCGAAGTACGCTCCACGAAGATCGTCGCGCCGATATACAGCATGCCATTCTCACGTTCCTTGAACTCATCGATGCGCACGCCCACGCCGTGCGGTACTTCGTCCCGCAGATGCTTCAGGCACGCCTCGCGGATCAGGTCTGCTGCGATGTCGCGCTCATATGAATCTGTGATCTGCTCCTCATCATAATCGGGCGGACGGAAGGGACTCAGCGAAACCAGCAGCTCGACCAACTCGTTGAGATGCGAACCATGCGTGGCCGAGATGGCTATCTCCCGCGCGTCCTTCCTCGTCAATGCCTGATACGCTTCGAGATTGCGGGTCAACGCTTCAGCGGGGAGCAGGTCGCTTTTGTTGGCAGCCAGCACCAGCGGAGTCTGACGCGGGAGTTTGCCGAACAGGTGCCCGATCTGTTGGTCCTCATCCGTTGGTCTGACCGACCCATCCACCAGCCACAGGACCACATCCACACCCGCCAGCGACTCTTCCGCCTCTTGATTCAAAAAGTTGCCGAGCTTGTTGCGCACGTTATGGATACCGGGCGTATCCACAAACACGAGTTGATACTTATCCTCGGTCAAAATGCCCAACTGACGTTTGCGCGTGGTCTGCGGCTTGGGCGAAACCGCTGCGATCTTCTGGCCGAGCAGCGCGTTGACCAGTGTGGACTTGCCAACATTCGGGCGGCCAATAATGGCGACATAGCCTGAGCGGAAATCGTTCATGGAATCCTTTCATATATGCGAATGGTCGGGTTGGCAAACAGTACTTCGATCTGGGGCAGGTAGGGTGGCAACTTGTATTCGAATTCTGCGATCATCTGATAGTGCTCAGACATGCCTGTTTCGAGCTGCCTGAAAAATTCACATTCGTTTGACATTAATTCACAATGGAGAGGATCGTTGAACTTGTCGATTGTGAAATTGTCGACGACCAGATAGGTGGTGCCGCGATCGAGCAGCCCCTGTTCGGCTTGATTGAATTCGTAGGGTTTGTCAGTCGGAAGCGGCGCATCGGCTGTGAGAATGAAATGCACAGGATAGTTGTGTTCTCGTTCGAAATGATCTTCAGGCAGGCTGGGGCCGTAGTTGGTGTGTTCCAGTGAAGTGTCGAAAGGCAGGGTCTTCACATATTCGCTGGCCGGGATGCGCGAGTCGTTGACAAATAGTAGGGTCATGCTGAGGTTGCGCGACAGCGAATATATGATGATGAGAGTAACGAGAGCCGCAAGGGAGATGGCGGGCAGCGATTTCTGTGCTTGCCGGGCGCGCGTGTAGATGTCCGAGATAAAAAATGCGGTCAGGATCGCCAGTAGCGGCATGAGCGGAAGGAAATATCGCAGTTGATAATTGAAGGATGCCATCATGGGCAGGTCGAGCGAAAGGATGCCAAGCAGGAGAATGGCAAAGGCTCCCGCGCGGCTACCCTGTGTCAGGTTTCCAGCCCGCTGGGCTTTTAGGACCTGATAACATCCCCAAAGAAACCCGGCGCCCAACAGTAGAACGATGGCAATCCCCAGCCCGTCAGCCAACACGCCATACTGGCCGACAATGCCGCGGATGCTGTCCGGGCGGCGGTTGTAATTGATCTGGAACTGCAGGGTGGTAAAAAGGCGCTTGAAATAAAAGGCCATCCAGGTCAGTGCCTTGGGGGTGCCGAATGCAAAACCCAGGTAGGCGAGCGCTCCGCTGATGAACAGCGTTTCGAGCGCGGCGAGTTTGTTCCTGTGAAAATTATCCTTTTGTTCAAACAGATAGACGAGAAGTGGGGCAATGATCAGGCTCCCGCCGATGTATTTGCTGGATGCCGCCAGGCCCACCGTAAAAAAAGAGGCGTACAGCCAGACCCTGTCCGTTCGCAGATGATACAAGATCAGGAACAGGATCGCCAAGGTGGTGAAGAAGGTGACATAACTGTCGTTATGGGCGAAGCGTCCGTTGTGTGACAGTTCGCTGACGCACAATAGCAGCAATCCCGCAAGACCTGCAATCAATACACTGCCTCCCATGCGGCGCGCAATGATATACACAAGAAGGATCGTCAGACCGGCCAGCAGGGCTGAAAGTACACGCGAGCCGATCAGAATCTCCCTGTTCGTTTGACCCAGTGCAAGAAACAATTTCCCAAGGAAATACATCGCATATTGCGGCAGGTCAGGATAATCGAAGTTGATCTCGCTGAAGCGCCATTCCCCGTAGAGAGCCTTGATGGAACGAACGACGATCTCATCCGGATGCCAGACACTGGGCGCACCCCAGGCGATTCCCGGCAGGGTGAAACCAAGGAACGCAACGAACAGACTCAGCGGGATGATCCATTCATGTTCTTCGAGAAGAGTCTTGATTCTTTGGAACATATTTATTTCGTTTCCCGGTTTTTCCAATTGACGATAACAAGGCTCAAAATAATCAGCAACGATCCCGTGATTAGCTGCCATGACAGTTGCTCATTCAAAAAGATCACGCCCAGGATCACCCCGCCGACGGGAAAAAGATAGGTCACCATGGATGTGCGCGTGGGCCCGATCTCGTGGATCAGGTAGAAGACCATGATGAAAGCCAGTCCCGAACCAAGCACGCCCAGCCAGAGTAGAGCCACCCATGTCAACGGCAGCACAGGGAAATGAATAGGGCTTTCTGCGGCAAGGGCAGCGATCCAGATGATCACTGTCGCGCTGATGAGGGGCGACGTGCCGCGTACGATACCCTGTACGTGCTGCGTGTTCCGGCGGGCATAAACTCCGCTGATTCCATACAGCACCGCGGCAAGGATGACCGCCAACTGCCCCAGAACGGAGTTTTGCGAGGCGCCGATATCCTTGCTCAATAGGACAACCACGCCGCCAAACCCGACCAGCAGGCCAATGACCTTTTGCAGGGTCATTTTATCGTCTAGCAGGAAGAAATGTGCGATCAATAGGGTGAACAACGGCACGGTGGCATTCAGAATGGATGCGACCGCCGAATCAATATACAACTCACTCCAAGTGATCAGGAAGAAGGGCAGCGCCATGTTGGTCAGCCCGAGAATGAGGAAGGGTGTCCACTCCCTGAAGTTTTTAGGCCAGTGCAGTTTTCGCATGATGACAACTCCGCCTGCAAAGAGCAAACCGAGCAGCACGCGATACGCCACGATCGTAAACGGACCGAGTTCCTCGATGGCGATCTTTATCCACAGGAAGGATGCGCTCCATACCGCGCCGAGGGTGCTGAAAACAAGCCAGTGTTTTGGTTG
>DATHRQ010000133.1:0-3401 GCA_035465095.1 Anaerolineales bacterium
TCCGGTGTGAAGTCGAGGCCGGGAAAGCCAAAGACGAAGCCGATCAGTTCATCCTCCAGGAATGCACCGATGACAAATCCGCCGTTGTGCGTGGCTGTGATGAGCATATGCGCGGGCACCACGTCGGTTTCACTGTCGGGCCAAACGGCGCGCTGCAGCTCTTCGACGAGGGTCATATCTTCGGGAGAATCAAGCAATCGGATGGCTGGGACAGGCATGGGGTCGTATTGAGGCGCTCACAGGATCAGCGGGAGAAGCGGAAAACTTCCTGAATCCTTTCCGAGAGTGATTTGCGCTTGAGGTAGTCGAGGCGGTAGGCAAAGCGTGCGGGCATCAATCCGAAAGTGCGCGGGAGGTTTTCGACCGGGCAGGTACGGTTGACAGCCACGTAATCGATCCAGTAGGTTGGGACGTTGAAGCCGGGGGTGAAGGCATCGAGGGTGACGAAGAGCGCGCGCATGTAGGGAGGGGAAAGGGGAACGATCAGGCGTCGTGTGTGGAGGACACCCATCAAGATCTCAAGAATCTGACGCAGGGTGAAATATTCGCCGCCGCCAATATCGTAGGTTTGATCGGTCATATCCGGGTTTTGCAATGCCCAGACCAGGCAGGTAACCAGGTCTTCGACCCACAACGGTTGGAGCAGGGAGCGGCCGTTGCCGGGGATCGGCAGGATGCCGGGCGCCGCACGGATGAGGGTCGAAAGCGTACTTGTAAAGTGATCTCCCGGGCCAAAGACAACCGATGATCGAATGATGGTGTACGGCACGCCGCTTTTGCGAATGTGTTCTTCGGCGATGCCCTTTGCTTTGTGAATGGGGAACGCGGATGCGCGGTCTGCGCCGATATGGCTGAGGTAAATAAAGCGTTCGATGTCCGCGTTTTTTGCAACCTGTACGAGTGTGCGTGTACCCTCAATGTCTGTTTTAAAAAGATTGCCGCGTCGTCCCAGCGATGCGGCGCTGGCGAGGTGATAGATATGGTCCACGCCGCGCAGGGCGGCCCGCAGACCGCGCTCATCGTTGAGACTTACGACCGCCACCTCCACAGGGACGCCTTTTGGCAGGCGCGGGGAGACTGGCGAAGGGCGCAGAAGCACGCGGACCTGCTGTCCCGTTTCGGTCAGTTGACGCACGAGGACCTGCCCGATAAAGCCTGTTGCGCCGGTCACAAGGATCATGCCGAGGATTATAGCAGAGGTGGTATCATCCCCCTATGACAACAGCATCTGCCCAAGCCCGGCCTGATATTGCGTTCATCAAGTAGTCACACTACATACACTATCGAACTGACCGCTAGATATGTTGTGAGGCAGGGAATATCACTGGCAGAATTAATGGTTGAGTTGAAATATTGAAAGTGGTTCGCGTGTCCAGGTAGGATGGGTTTACAAGGTGGCTGGTTTCTAGTTGATTGATACAAAAGTATGTGCTATGGGACAGATAAAATAATGCCCGATATTCCCATTGCGCAGGTTCACAATCCCGAGCAACACCTACTGAACGACAACGGTCACCACCACGGCCTTACACGTCGATGAAAGCGCTTAAGATTTTTCCCATAGCTTGATCATCAGCTAAAAGCGAAACCAATTCTTTTCATATCGCAGGTAACAGAAGAGCATGGATGCGCTTGCCAGGGTAAAGAAAACCTGTAGGTACCACACCGGTCCAAATGGCAGGCTGAACACATACAGCCAATAGATCATGTTTCCCAGTGTGCCTAGTGTTAAATGTCCAAGACTGTAGGAACTCAGATCTTTTGTCTTGAACGCCTTGAATAGCATGGGAAGTTGGCTGCCGATGAAGATCGTGCTGGATGCAAAACCAGCGAATATGGGAAGGGAATCACTATTCATGATCTACTGTCTCCGTTCGGTAATAAATATTTTCAATAAATAGAACATTTCGAATGACGCCCGGCAACCCCATAATTCAGGATGTCGGGCGTCATTTATATATGGCTTTCAGTATCAACCCGATTTATTTGTTAGAACACCAGATACCGTGAAACTGCCATGATCCATAAGGACAGAGTCAATGTCCCAGCGCAGATCTTCAGGTATGTAGCCTGTTGTTTTTCCATTATCTGCAATTGCGATGTTCTTTCATCGGAAGGCGCACTTTCGATCTGCTCCCTGAGTTCTGCCATGGCTTTCAATTTACGATCGGTAAGCACACCAAAAATGAAGGCGATCAGGCCAAATATGGCACCAATGCCAAAACCAATGCCTGTGCTTGATTTCATCCACAGTGAAGTGAGACCCTGTGAATCGCGCCAGTACAACAGCAAACCAGCAATGCCCGTCATCGTTCCGGCCCCTGCCGAGTTCGTACCGAATTTTTTGTGTTTTACCAGGTAATCGACGAATTTTTGTCCGGTTTCTCCGGCTCCTTTCAGAGCAGGTGTGACGGTTGTCGCCAATACCAAAGTGCTGCCGACCCAGAACACGCCAGAGCCAATGTGAAGGAAGCGCAGGAATATTACATAGTAGTCCATTTTTTCTCCTTTGGATTATCTGAGTTGAATTTTGTGAGATTAAGCTTCCTCAGGGCGTACGAACCTGAAATACCCGAAAGCCAGCGTGAATACGAGGTTAAAGCCAACGCCAAACCAGCCCGTACCACTGGGTATGCCGCCGCCAAGCACGGCAAGCAGGTTCACGATCCCGGACAACAACTGCTGCACGATAACAGCGGTTGCCACTGCCTGGCGCGCCGGCGAGCTCTCCATTCCGCTTACCAGGAACGACAAGGCACCGAGGGCGACAGTAGTCGCGCCGAGTTGTTGATGAACATAAAGTCCGTATGAGTCTAGATCCCCCATAATCGAGGCGGCCTGCGGCGCGAATAGAAAGGCAAGGCCGCTGAGCAGCAAGAGGACAGCACTAACACGAAACAGATTACGTAGGTTCATTTTATATCTCCTTAGATTTATATATTGGCAGGGAAAAACTATGGTTTCCCATGCCGGGTTTGAAATTTTCAAGCGGCTTGTGATCCGGGGATGATGCCCACCTGCTGCATCATGCTCAGGTTGTCATTGACCAACCAGCCTTCGGCGATCTTGCCGTTGTCCAACCTGAATATGGCGATTCCAGGCATGCTGACAGTCTTGCCGGTCGCGGGAATGCCCTGCATCTCAGCTTGATGCGTACCATCAAAGGTGGTTCGGGCAGCGACCCTATCCTCCTCGGCAACCATATCTTCGATGGTGGTATACCCATCAGGAAAGGCAGTTGCGAACAAAGCGAACCACTGCTTCACAACTTCTAGCCCGGGCGGGAGGCCACTGCCGTGTAACTCGATGTTCTCAGCCAGAAATTCCTCGATAAGATCGTGCCGCTGCTCGTTGAGAACTTGCTCGATGTAACGGCGGACAATGGCTTTATAGGTTGCAGT
>DATHRQ010000134.1:0-3286 GCA_035465095.1 Anaerolineales bacterium
GGCCGCTATGCGTGCCGGCACCCTATCCTTATCGATGTTCTGGATACCCGCGGCCTTCATCCTCATCTCCCCACCCGGGCCGATCAGCGCGATGGCAACCTTATCCCCATATTTTTCAAGTAATTTGGGTGCGGTTTCGTACACACCCAAACCAGCGACTCTACCCGCGCGCTCCCATTTGGCGGAGCCGCCATCGGCTAACGATAGATGCAAAATCCAGAAGCCGTCTTCCTGCGGCTGGTCCTCGATGATCAACGCATGGATGCCCATGTGCGTCATGTGCAGGCCGGTCCGCCCGCCGGCGTTCGATTCCTTGATACCGCCTGTCAGCGGCGACTTTCCTCCCACGGAAATTCTGTCCGTGGAGGAGAGCATATGCCCAACCAGCAACCCCGGCGCAAAGATCAGTATATTCCCTGCGCCAAGCGGATCGGTCGTGGCATCCACTTCATCGAGCAGGATGCGGGCCAAAAGTCCGCGCCCGCCGAGTCGCTGCCAGGACTTTGGCACATCTTCCAGATTCAACGTCTGCTCGCGGACGTTCACGCGCCAGACCTGCGATTTATACTCAGCCATTATCAGTCTCCATTTGAATATCCTCTAACATACCTAGCATACCCAAAGCGACTTTCAAATCGTTTGCAAACTTTATCCGACCGTCTCTTTCAATGCTTCGCCGAATATTTTCAGACCTTCATTGATCTGGTCAGACGTCACGTTCAACGGCGGTATCCAGCGCAGGGTGTTGTCATACGTACCGCATGTTAAAAGCAGCATACCCTTCTCTTCCGACGAACGGACAACATCCTTCACCAGTTGTTTGGCTTTATCCGCGCGCCCGTCCACGACGAACTCTGTCCCTACCATCAAGCCTTTTCCGCGCACATCGCCGATCTGGAGATATTCCTCCTGCAGCTTGCGCAGCCCGGTCATTAGTTGAACGCCGCGTTCCTCGGCGTTCTCCAACATTTTCTCCTCATGGATCGCGCGAATGGTGGCAACGCCTGCCGCGCAGGCGACAGCGTTTCCACCGTACGTGCCTCCGATCGAACCCACGTCGAGTTTCAACATCAGGTCGGTGCTGGCAAAGACCCCCGAAAGCGGCATCCCGGAGGCAATACCTTTTGCGGCGGTGATGATGTCAGGCTCCACTTCAAAATGTTCAAAACCGAACCACCTGCCCGTTCGCCCAAACCCCGATTGGACCTCGTCGAAGATCAGCAGGATCTTATGACGGTCACATATCTCGCGCAATCCCTTCATGAACGACTTCGGCGGGACCACGTAGCCGCCCTCGCCCAAAATCGATTCGATCAAAACAGCCGCCGTGTCCTTTGGCGCCGTTTGAGACGCAAGCAGATGTTCCAACTGCTCGAGCGCATACTCGGAGGCTTCGGCTTCCGTCATCTTCAAACGGAAGGCGTATGGGAACGGTGAGACAAACACGCCCGACGGCAGCGGACCAAAGCCGGTGCGGTAGACCGTCTTGGAGGTGGTCAATGCCATCGTGCCGGCCGAGCGCCCGTGGAAGGAGCCGCTGAAAACGATCACATTCTGACGTCTCGTGGCCACACGCGCGATCTTGACGGCGTTCTCCAACGCTTCCGCGCCAGAGTTGGCAAAGTAATATGAATCGATCGAGGGCGGCGTGATCTTGCGTAACTCCTCCACCAATTGCAGCATCGGCTTGTGGATGACGATATTTGCCTGCGCGTGAATGAAACTCCCCGCCTGTTCACGGATCGCCTCTACTACTTTGGGGTGGCAATGCCCCGTATTGGTCACACCGATACCGCAGGTGAAATCGAGGAATTTGCGTCCATCGTCCGTATAAATGTATGGGCCTTCTGCGCGGTCTGCGACGAAATTGAAGATACGGCTCCACGCGGGAGACATATGTGGAAAGTTTTCCTGGTGCAGGGTATTTGTTGTCATATTTTTATTCTCATTTATCTAGTTAGAACCTTCTCGTCCATTCCTTGGGCCAGCGCTCGATAACGACCTTCTTCTGCGTGAAGAACTCGACTGCGTCCATGCCCTGCCCGTGCATATCGCCGAAGAACGACTCTTTCCAGCCGCTGAACGGGAAGAAAGCCATCGGCGCGGCAACACCAATGTTGATTCCGATATTCCCCGCCTCCACTTCGTATCTGAATTTGCGTGCAGCAGAACCCGATGAAGTGAAAAGACTCGCTTGATTGCCGTATTGTCCGCTGTTGACCAACTCGATGGCTTCGTCCACCGTATCGACATGCATCAGGCTCAATACGGGTCCGAAGATCTCCGTTTTGGATATCTCACTCCCGCGCGGGACATCCGCCAAAATGGTGGGACGCACGAACGAGCCGCCTTCATATCCCCTGATGGATGTGCCGCGTCCATCCACGGGGACGGCTGCTCCTTCCTCGACGCCGAGCCCGATCAAACCCTCGATCCTGCCCTTGGACGCGGCATTGATGACGGGGCCCATTTGGACGCCTTCGTCGAGCCCATAGCCCACGACGCGTGTTGAGGCGGCGTCGCATATCGCTTCGGTAAAGGTGTTTCTGGCAGAACCAACCGTCACTGCGAACGACACGGCAAGACAGCGTTGTCCCGCGCATCCGAAGGCAGAGTCCGCGACGATCTGTGTTGCCATGTCCATATCCGCATCCGGCAGAACGATGACTGGGTTTTTCGCGCCGCCCTGCGCCTGCACACGTTTGCCATGCGCGGCGGCGGTGGCGTAAATATATTTGGCGACCTTGGTCGAACCGACGAACGTGATCGCGCGAATGGCGGGATGTTCAAGAATACCGTCCACCGCCTCCTTCGCGCCGTTGACGAGATTGACAACGCCCTTCGGGAAACCGACCTGCTCGATGAGTTTCATGATGAACTGCATGGTGGTCGGCACTTTTTCGGAGGGTTTGATAATGTAGGTGTTGCCCGCCGCAAGCGCATATGGCAGATACCAGAAGGGGATCATGCCAGGGAAATTGAACGGCGCAATGGTGGCACACACGCCCACAGGCTGACGGATCATGAGTTCGTCGATGCCCGATGCAATGTCTTCGACAAACTCGCCTTTCATCATCATAGGCATTCCACAAGCGACCTCGATATTCTCGAAAGCGCGCACCATTTCCGCTTTGGACTCTTCAAACGTTTTGCCGCACTCATCCGTAATGAGTTTTGCGATCTCATCGTGGTTCTCACGCATCAGGTTGCGAAGTTTGAAGAGATACTGCACACGGTCGTTGACCGGCGTCCTGCGCCAACCATCGAACGCGTCGCTGGCTGCCTT
>DATHRQ010000135.1:0-4597 GCA_035465095.1 Anaerolineales bacterium
GTGGCAGAATCCACAAGCCAGCGCGCACCTAGGATGAGCATACCAAGACCTGCTACGATATAGATGATATTTTTGGCGGAATTCCACGCCGTATGTTCCTCGGTATCTGCAAATTCGCGCGCATATTCCCCCTTTACCTTGTCGCTTTCCTTTCGGCTTTGTCGCAATGCAAAGACCGTATAGCAGATCACGCCCGCCAACAGGATCAGGCCGTCGAACAGACCGAGCCTGCCGTTGGCAACCAGGCTGAATGTCAATACAGATGCACCCACCATAATGGGCGCGTCCAGGCGGATGAGTTGTTCGGCAATCACGATCGGGGCAACCAGCGCCGTCACACCGAGGACGAAGAGAATGTTGAAGATGTTGGAACCAAGCACATTGCCCAGAGTCAGGCTTCCCTGGCCGAGCGAAGCGGCCTGAAGCGAAACTGCGATCTCAGGCGAAGCGGTCCCGAGGGCCACGATGGTGAGTCCAATCGTCAGAGGGGATATCCCCACGGCCGCGGCAAGTTTCGATGCGCCGCGCACGAGAAGATCTGCGCCGAGAATCAGAATCACAAGCCCCCCTATGAATTCAAAAATTACCAATGTCATTGATACTCCATGATTAGCCAGCCCTAGCTCGCCTGTATTTATACAGGCATATTGTATCCCCATTTTCTTAAAAAAAAACAGGACGGGCATTCAGCCCGTCCTGTTCACGATCAAGGCTTGAACTCGACCACTTTTGTTAAACACGTTCCGTTCACGCCGTCGTCGGAACATAATGTGATCGTCGCACGCATTTTATGATCGGTGGGGTCATAATTGAAGATGGGAGAACTGACCACAAATTTCTCACCCGAAGCCAGGGCTTTTCTGGAATCGGAATTGTTACAGCCATTTAAGTTTGCGAACATGTCTGTGCCCACCGAAACGACCGTATCTGTATCCCTGTCAATCACTCTAAGTGACATGGACCTGAAATCGATTCCGCCGTTATTCACCAGTTTAATTTCAACCCACCAGCCAACACATGAATCCAAGCCGGCATACGATGCTTCGAAGTTTGGAACAGGCGTCGGCGTGGGTGGAGGCGTGTAGATCGGTAGTGTTTGAGTATTTCCGACCAGTGTGGCATATTCCCCCCACAACCAGCAGAATTCCTGGCCGGGGTCCGGGTTACGTACATACCAATAATTCCCGACCGGGTTACGGCCCACGATTTCCGTGGTCTCGCCGACAAGAAGCGCACCTACACGGTCATAAACCTTGCCAGGACCCACCCTGCAGTTCGTAGGCACGGAGACACTGATCTGCGGTACAAGAGGTGTCACTGTGAAAACAGACGTCGGGGACAGAGTCGCCGTTGGTGTAAGTATGGGTGGTATCGATGTAATTGTGGGAGTTACAGTGTCCAACAAATTGACCGGTATGGCTGGCTGGGTACTCTGAGACTGAATAGCAATCAGAGTTTGTGCGACCGAGGTGTTTATATAGTTGGAGTCTGGTGTGGAAACCCCAGATGAACTGCAAGCCAGGGAGGCAATCACCAAAACCGCCAGCGGTGCGAGGAGTGAGGTTGATTTAAACATGTTTCTCCTTGTTCAGAATCATTCATAATTCTGACAGAGAGAACGCCAAACACCCCCAATATGTTCCCAAAGATTGCCCTGATTTTCAAATCGATACGAGTTTCATTCCGCGCTAAAAATACACCATTTTGTTATCGTTTATAAACAGTTGTCAAGGCTTAAAGGTCAGATCCTGAGTTAAACACGTGCCACCCTGATCCAGTTCAGTACATATCGTGATCTTTACATTGAGATTATGCCCGGACGGATTATATGAAAATTGAGGCGAACTGACGGTTACAAAACCGCCCGAGACCAGCGTGGGTGTTGTAACGGGGGCACTGCAGGCATCATTTTTTGTAAATCCATTTACACTTTGCGCAACAATGGTTACCGGATCTGTATCTGTATCTGTAAGCGTGATGGACATGGACCTGAAAGTCACGCCGCTTCTATTCTCAAGTTTGAAGTCTGCCCAATAATTGCTGCAGTTCCCCAATTTATCGAAGGTTAAGCCAAGCGATGCGCTGGGAGGCGGCGGAGGGGATAAATACAAAAGCGGCAGTGTGTTCCCGGTGATGGTGGCATATTCCCCCCACACCCAGCAGAACTCTGCGCCGTTATCCGCCACATCCGGGTTGCGGATGTACCAATACTCGCCCCTCGGTTCACGCCCTACGATTTCGGCTGTTTCGCCCACCAGCAATATTCCCACCCGCTCGAAGATGGCACCCGGCCCCACACGGCAGTTGGTGTCCACCGAGACGCTGATCATCGGAGTACCTGACGTGGCGGTGAAGTCTGGTACGGGAGAAAAGGTCGGCTCGGCGGTTAATGTTGGCGTCTCAGGTGTGGCGGTGAACGTTGAGGTGGCCGGGTTGTTCAACACACTCATGGTCTGACGCGCGCTGACGGTCTGCGCGATCGAGGTGTTGGCAGCGTTCGGGTCGAGGGGCGCAAGAGTGGGCGCGCCCGGCAGTTCACAGGCAAGGGAGGCGATCAACAAAACAACAAACGATATGAGGGCTGGATGTTTCTTGAACATGATTCTCCTTTGGGTCATACCCAATCATAATACCAAATCTCTTTTTTTAAGAAAGAAAACCGCCATCACTATTGTAATGATGGCGGATTTGAGTGGACCTTGTTTGTTATGGGGTAAATTTGATCGTTTCTGATATACATGTCCCGCCCTGCCCAATTTCGGTACAGAGCGTGATGCTTAAGGATAACTCGTGTCCGCTCGGATCTGCTGTAAGAGAAGGTGCGACAATTGTGGCCGATTCACCCGGGTCGAGCACGGAATTAATGGATTGCAGGACACAAGCGTTTACATCCTGGAAACCATCCAGCGATGAATTCTTCGTTTCAGTTGTAACCGTGTCCGTAAGCGACATGGAAACAGACTTGAAGGCAACCGGTCCGGTGTTTTCGACCTTGATGCGGGTCCACCAGGCTATACATTTGCCCGAGTTTACGTAACTTGATTTGAAATCCGGTTTTGGAATTGGCGTAGGTGATGGCGGCGGCGTAAGTACGGGCACGTTATTGAGGTTGGCACCCGTCGCATAGAAGCCCCACAGCCAGCAATTTACGGCGGGGTTATTCGGGCTGCGAACGTACCAATAATTATCAAAGGGATGTTTACCGACGACTTCGATGGTCTGGCCCACCAAAAACGTATCCACAAGAGTAAATGCCACACCCGGTCCCACACGGCAGTTGGTCGCCTCTGAAAGGGTGACGTAGGCGAATGTCGGCGTCGGTGAAAAGTTGGGCGTGCCGGTGAATACAGGCGTCGGCGAAAGGGTCGGAAGCGCAGTAAAAGTCGGCAGGGCCTCCGTCGGTGTGTTAAGTTCCGCCGAGGCTGTCAGGGTTTGTCCTGCGGCGACCAACGGGTCTACAGTCGGCGTTTCAGTCGCTGCGCCGCTTGGCAGGTTGCATGCCTGCAAAACCAGCATGGCTGACAGGATAAGGTAGAGTAATACTTTTCTTCTTTTTTGCATGATCGTCCCTTCATAAAAAAATTTGTCGCACAAAACCACAAGAATAATAAAACACAAGGGCGACTATTGAAAGTCGCCCTTGTGTACTACCTTTACAAAAGGTTGCTAGTCGCCGGCCTCGGCATCGGGAAGCTGTTGTTCGAGGTCTGTATCGGCCACATCCCCCTCCTCCACGTCTACCTCCAATTCCTCTTCATCGGTGAACCGTCCGTGAATAAAGCCGGTACCCGCAGGGATCAACTTACCGATGATCACGTTCTCCTTCAAACCGATGAGCGGGTCTATCGTTCCGCCGATCGCTGCGCCAGCCAACACCTTGATCGTGTGCTGGAAGGACGAGGCCGATAGGAACGAGTCAGTACTGAGCGAAGCCTTGGTCACACCGAGCAATATCTCGGAGTAACGTGCCGGCTGTTTGCCCTCGGCCAGTAACTGCTCATTGATATTACGGATCTCGAGGCGGTCGACCACATCACCGGGCAGGTAATTGGCATCACCGGCTCGCGTGATCTGCACCTTGCTCAACATCTTGCGGATGATGGTTTCAAAGTGCTTGTCGTGGATGTTCTGTCCCTGAGAGCGATAGACCTTCTGCACCTCAGACAACAAGTACATCTGGCAGGCCTCACGTCCCTGGATCTTCAACACACGATGTGGATTGAGCGAACCCTCAGTAAGTGGCTGGCCCGCTTCGACCTTTTCATTATTCTTTACCAACAGGCGGGAAGTGTTCGGAATATCGTAGCTGGCTTCCTCCGTTTGGTCGTAGGATACAACCACGGTGTTTTCCTTTTTCTCGACCCGGATACGCCCGCCGTGCTGGGCGACGATCTTTGCATCGTCCAAAGTTGCCAGCACCTCCCCAGACTTGACCTCATCCTCAGTTTTGACCTCGATCTTCCAATCCTCAGGGATGCTGTATTCATCACTGATCAACTGGCTGTTTTCGATAACCACTTCGCGCAGGTCGGCATACTTTTCAGATTGGTCGATATGCACAGTGCCGCTGATCTCAGCGATGAAGGCTTCACCCTTG
>DATHRQ010000136.1:0-4090 GCA_035465095.1 Anaerolineales bacterium
GAACACCGTACTTCAATCAAGACTCCCACATAATTGTCGAAGGTTGGATCTCCACTTAGAGTGGGAACATCCGGTGCAACTTCTTTTGGCAGGACAGAAGGCAACTGGGCTTGCAAAACCTCCCGAAGAGAAGGTGCATCGAAACCAGCGAAGGTATACACATTTCCATGGCAGGCCGAGTTCGAGCAGAATGATGTGTTGCTGATCCCACCCGGGTCGCCCATGGTATGACAAGCAGAGCAGGATTCTCCAAACGCCTCATTATGCAGACTGATCCAGTTCGGGTTCAGGTGCGATTCGGGTTCAGGCCCACGGCTGATCTCAATCTCAGCCAGAAAATCCTGCTGATCGGCTACCGTTGGAATTGAGTGACAGAGGTTGCATTCAAGCCGTATCGCTTCCTGATCAGTATTAAGATGGCCACCGTCATGGCAGCGGAAACACCCCGGCGATGCCATATGCCCCACATTATTCGGATGAGAATCCCAATCGACCTTCTGTTCAAGATACACAGACTCGACATATATGTTCTGGATCTCCGCAATCGCAACTTCAATGTTGGCAGAATTGGCAGCATAGTAATCAGGGAAATTGTTCTGGTAATATGCATCCAATTGTGCAATTGTATCCAAAGCTTGATCCTGGCTTGTATAAGAGCCACGCAAGTACTTGACACCCAAATCCCAAATACCCGGAATTTCTGATGAAATCCTACCAAGTGATAGTGCATTATCCATGGACTCTTCCGGCGTATAGATGCGATGTGTAATACGGTTGTGACAGGTAATACAATCCATTTGTTCCAACTTGGTCTCGTCCATCGTAGATACATCGAAATCAGCCTCGACATCGATATATTCAACTTCTGAGCCATCTTCCTGAACAACCTTTACATAAGGGATAATTTGTTTTTCGTTATCTACCGGATAGTAATAAACCGGGTTTTCGATGTGCCAGTGGATACCGCGTCCCAAACCCTCGCGTTTCGAACCACCGCCTGTTTTCAAGACCAGGTAAATGTTGTACTCTGTCTGATCCGGATGGTAACGGGTAATGGTCCGCAGGCTGTCATCAGAAAATTTTTCAGGTGAATGGCATTGCTCACATATCTCTGGGGCAGGGCGCATGTGTTTGGAACGAATGGGATATTCATAAGTTTGGAATGTCATGGCAACGATATGCCTGACATCACCAGCCTTGCGGAAAATCTGGTTTCCAATGAATTCGCGACCGATATGACATTCCACACAAGCGATACGCGCATGCGGCGACACTTGATAGGAGGCATATTCGGGCGGCATGGTGTGGCATGAAGTGCCGCAAAACTCCGACGAATTTGTATATTCCCATCCGTAAGCGCCGCCCACCAGCACTGCCAGCGTCAAGAGACCCAGCACGGAATAAGGCAGGATCAACATCCGGCGAGGTGTACCGTGCGGAGGAAAGAAGAAATTACGAATTTTAGCAAAGAATTTTTTTATCAATTATTTCACCTCAATCAATTATTTTCTGCACCTGCTGCGATCCAATCCAGAATGGCTTGGATTTCGTCCTCGGGCATACTACCAATAGGAGGCATGAAATCACCATTGGTACCCAAAAGATATTGTGCCAACAAACTGTTTTCAACATCTCCAGGAATAATTACCGGGGCGTTATCTCCGCTGGACATCACTTTCTCATATGAAGTTCCATCCCAGCCGCCCTCTGTTTTATTGGCATTATGACATACAACACATCTTGCCTCTAAGATTGGCTGGATCTGTCCTGAAAAGCCAGATCCTCCAGAAGTGGTTGAGCCTCCACCCGACACCGGATATTCCGGTAATTCCTCAACAGGCGGATTGGCTTCCCAGCCCCGCATAAAGGCTACAATCGCATCTATTTGATCACCATCCAAGGGACCACCATTCTCATCTCCAAAAGGTGACATGCCAATATTGGGTTGTCCCTGGGAAATAATATTACGAAGCGTTTCGTCTGTCCGGGTTTTCAAATATTCAGCCGTGCTGATCGGGAGGATAATATCGCCGGGAAGTGCAGGGTTGGGGCCACCCTCGCCAAATGCACCATGACATGCACTACAGTGTTCGGTATACAGGGCTCCACCGATACCTGCACCGCCTCCCCTGCTCGCTTCGAAAGTATATTGCACAAGCGCATCCAGCTGTTCATCCGTCAAAATATTACCCCATATAGGCATATCGATATGAGGACCGCCGCTGCTAATGATTTTGACAGCGCTATCTCTATCAGGGGCAATAGGAACCCTATCACTATGACAAGCTGCGCAATGTTGACCAAACAATGTTTCTCCAGCAGGATAAGAGCCTGGGTCAACAACATATGCCGCCAGCGCTGCCAGATCATTCTCAGTGAGAGTACCTTTCCAAGCCGGCATTTCAAGGTGTTGACCACCATTACTTATCAACCCATAAAGTTCTTCCTCAGTTCCAGCAAAAGCCACACCCTGGCCATGGCATCCAGCACAATTGATTACAAAAAGACGCTGTCCATCTGGTGCCGCCAGAAAGTTCAATAATGCATTCTTTTCAGCTTCGGATATTACGTCATTCCAATCGGGAATATCCACACCTTCATGACCGGGATAATTTGCCCCTTCTGTAAACACCCGTTGAAGCTCAAGCGGATTTCCAGCGGCTTGCACCATCTGAGTATGACAAGTTTCACATTGTTGAGAGTAAATGATGCTCCCATTGGGTGAAAGGATAAAACCAGCTAACTGATCGATCTCGTCTGTACTCAGATCACCACCCCACGCGGGCATACCTTCATGTGTGCCTGCTGCGATGATCTGATGCAAATCTGTGCCAGGCTGTACATCAATGCTCTCGCCGTGACAGTTCGCGCAGTTGGCTGCATACAAAGCCGCCGCCCGATCCACGACAACTTCCTCTTGAGGCGGGGGCACTTCTAAAACAGCAGCAACCGTCAGCGCACCAATTCCAAGGACCACGACCACAGCTGCAATGGAGGCGATGGGACGATTACGGAAGTGGCGCTTTGGGCTTTTATCAATAAAGGGCAGCAGGAGCAACAATAGAACAAACAACCCCGGGAGGATCATCGCACCAATAACCTCCAAGTTACCGGGAAAGTATTTCAACAATTGGAATAAGAATAGAAAGTACCACTCAGGGCGAGGCGTGTAGCTTGTGTCATTCGGGTTAGCCCGCTCCTCAGCGGGAATGCCAACAAAATAAGCCAGCGCAATCAATATCAGAAAAACAAAGAAAGATACAACCGCGTCCTTGAAGATGATATCCGGGAAAAAAGGTACGCCATTTTCCTTCTCTTTTTTATATTTTTCCAGATAATCCTTTTTCTCTTTTTCATTCATGGCTATTCATCCTTTTCCGGCACCGCAGAAATTCCAACTTTGATGACAAGATAGAGATGTACACCAAGCAAAGCCATCAGTGCGGCGGGCAATACCCAAACGTGTGTCCCAAAAAATCGCGCCAAAGTGACAGCAGACAACTCATTACCACCACGGGCAACTCGCAACATCCATTCCCCCACTCCCGGTGCCACGCCAATAATGCGGGTACCCACCGTTGTAGCCCAATAGGCCCTCTGATCCCAAGGGAGGAGATAACCGGTGAATCCAAACCCGATCACAACGAGGAGCAACAATACCCCCGTGATCCATGTAACCTCGCGCGGGTACTTATAAGCTCCCAAAAAGAACACCCGCAAAAGATGTGCGACTGTCAGAATTACCATCGCGCTGGCGCCCCAATGATGCAAACCACGGATGAACCACCCCATGGGGAGTTCCGTGGTGATGTATACCACGCTGTCGTAAGCACGAGTCGGATCGGGGACATAATACATCGTCAGCAGGATTCCAGTGACCATTTGTATGATCACAACAAACAGCGTGGCACTCCCCAGGGTATAGAGCCAATTTACATGTGGTATTTTACGAAGGAAGATCGTCTCCCATACCTGACGCCATCCTAACCGTTCATCCAGCCAATCAGCGACTTTAGTCAACATAATTATTAACCTCGTTTCACGTACAGGATTCCATCATCGACCATGCTCTCGAAACGGTCAAGGGGGC
>DATHRQ010000137.1:0-16761 GCA_035465095.1 Anaerolineales bacterium
TTCATCACCAAATTTTTCGATAAGATTGGCTTCCTCTTTCGGTGTGCGGATCGCCATGATGATGAAGGTGAGAAGCCCGGCTGACATAATGAACCAGTTATCGGATATCATGCCGAATGCAATAAAGAATAAAGCACCGAACGTATACAACGGATGCCGTATCCAGCGGTAGGGGCCGCTGGTGGAAAGTGTATGTTCTTTCCGTGTGGCGCTGGTCGGAGTGATGCCTGTGCCGATACTGCTGAAGAGCCAGTAGAACCCCAGGACGCATAGGAATTCGATCCCAACACCCAACCAGCGTACCCATTCGGGCAGCCCGATTTTTGACCACGCCATCCAGTTTGGGTTGATCAGATAGGTGATGGGACTCAGCCACAGGATCAAGCCTCCGATGCGAATGATCGTCATCAATGCTGTTCCATCCACGCTGCGGGATACTTTCTCCCCTGTTTCTTTATCTGCCTTGCTGCGGAAATACCCTGAAATGGTCATTGCCGTGATGAAGGCCAGGCCTGCCAGGATTCTGAAAATATTTTCGTTCATTTGATTTGCCCGTTTATTTTTTTACCTTTCATATTTTCGATTGTTTCCAAATATTTGTCGTACGGTTCGGCCGTTAATCCGTTGATTCCCTGTTTTGGGAAGTACCACCCGTGCAGGATTATCTGCCCAATTGTCATAAAAATGATGACTCCCCAATATGCGGATCTGCCAAATAGAATACCTATGATTGTCAGCAGGCCTACAACGACGAAAAGCTTCGCTATTCTCCTGTTGAGCGGTACATGTTTTTCAAAATTATTGAACACAATAAAATACGCAGTACCGGCAGTTATCAAGACAATGAGTATCTCGGTTAAGCCTATTGGCGGTAAAGCGGGGAGGAGAAGTGGGCGCTCGAACATTGCTTTTACTTAACTTTCTTCCACAAAGATCTGACTGGTAATATTCAAGCCAAGCACAACGGATTTACGCCCAATCTTGATCGTCAGGTTGTGGTCAAAGGGGGAGTGTTCCTTGATCACGATTTTCGCGCCGGGGATGAGGTCAAGTCCTTCGAGATAACGCAACAGGTTCGGGTCCGAGGCCCTGACGCGCAGGATGGTGGCGGTTTGCCCGGCGCGCAGCGCAGAAAGCGGCATGGAATAATCTTCGGGCATTTTCAGATCCTCGGTCGGGATCAAATCGCCGTGCGGGTCACGGTCAGGGTGCCCCATGGCGGCGGCGATGCGTCGTTCAAAATCTTCAGAAATGACGTGTTCGAGGCGCTCCGCCTCCTCGTGAACTTCATCCCACGAGTAGCCAAGCGTTTGCACCAGCCACATTTCCAATAAGCGGTGATGACGGATAACCTCCAGCGCGGCACGCCTGCCGTCCTTTGTGAGCGTAACGCCCTGATGCTTTTGGTATTTGACCAGCGGAGGTTTTGCTTTTGAGAGTTTTTTTATCATGCCGGTAACGGACGGTGCACTGATCTTGAGTTTTGCCGCGAGCGCGTTCGTGCTGGCGTTCTCGCCGTGTTCTGTCAGGTCGTAAATATTTTTTAGATAGTCCTGGATCGAGATGGTAAGTTGTTTCATTTAGTGTATGTTCCAAAGTGAAATTGTCGTGCAGGTGAAGAACGCCATGTATGCAATGTTGAATCCGGCGCCCTCCGTCCAATCGCGGATGAGTTCCGGTAGAATGCGCTTGATAAGCATCCAGGCAATGGTCATGGTCAGCGGCGTGACGCCTGCCATCCAGACGGGAAATGCTGTATTTCCTGAAGCAACCAAAACCGAGAAAAGAATCGAAGCGGCAAGGATAAATGCCAGAAGTGGGGCGTACGTGATAATTAATACTTTTTTGTGGCGTTCGATCATCTTCACTATGACATCCTGAGAATCTGTTTCGACCTTGTTCAACGCCCGGACGTATTCACCTAAATAGAAGAATGACCCATGTACGAACGCGCCGATAACGGACGCAGTTCCAAACAAGCCGACAGTTGCCAGCACAGCCCCCTCATTTGCGCCGCCCAAGCCTTGGTACACCTGCCAAAAACCGAGCAGTATCAACGGCGTGGCAAAGACACCTATCAGCGCACCCCACATCATGCGATTGGGAGAAAGCGCAACCATCTTTTCGGAATCCGAGAGTAATTTTGCGAATGACTTAAGCTTGGGGTGATCATCCAAATTTGCTTTGCTCGCCAGCAACAGGACATCACCAATGGCATAAAGAAATGCACCAAGGAATGCCAGCAAGCCTGCTGTACGAGTTGCGGCAAAGATATTTTCCACAAGAGTCTCTCTGATTATTTGATCAACAGCCCTGTTACCCAAAGCACCATCATGCCAGTCAGCACACCGCTGAACACGGTCATCGGCATGGTGTCTGTCTCTTTTTGGATCAGTTTGGCTATTTCATAAATGACCTGGAAGATCGCGCCGGCGCCGATGGCAAGAAACCGCACAGCCAGGAACGGTGACGGCGTAAAGCCTCCGATCCATGCGCCGATGATGGCTGGACCGCCGCCGATCAGGCCCATCCAAGCGAGTTTGCCGAGGCCGGGTTTATCGCGAAGAATGGGGGCGATGATGCCGAGGCCCTCTGTGATGTTTTGGATGATAAAACCGACGACCAGGAAGGTGCCCAGGGCAACTTCGCCGACGTTGTAGGCGGCGCCGATGGCGAGTCCCTCGCCGAGGTTGTGGAATCCGATGCCGATCGCGATGATAAATGCGATGGACAGCCTGCGCTCTGTGCCACTGCCGGTCGCTTCGGTTTGCTTTTTCGAGATCGCTTCCAACAGCATAAAAGTTGCCACAGCGCCGATGCCGATCAATCCGATCCCCTGAAAACTGGATGGCACTTCCTGTGCGAATTCCAGCGCTTCTGCCAATGTGTCCAGGCCGAGGAAGATCAGCAAACCCACGGTCGCCGCCATCAGGAAGGTCATGGTGCGGCGTCCGAGTTGACGCAGGGCAGGGAACCAGAAGATTCCGAGGAAGACCGGAATCACGCCGACGTATAGACCGATCAACGTGAAGCCCCAGAAGGTTGCACTCGAGGGCTGCGGTGTGACAAATGCTACAGGTATATCGGTCTCAAATGCGACGGCATTGGCGGTCATTATTTTCACACCATACGCTTCTCCGTATGACCAGGCATAGTTGATTTGAATATCAGAACGTCCTAGGCGGGGAATGGTTGCTGAAGGCTCGACTTTGAACGGCATGACCGATTCGTTGATGATGACCGTGGCGATGGTCAACTCCTCTGGTCCAGTATTGCGGATGTGTAAAGTTATTTTGTTGTGATCAAGTGTGTAGCGTTCGATGTCGATATCTTCCACAGGGACAGGAGCCTCAAGGTCAAGGCCTCCGCCGGTGGACAGGAAGAGGGCGATCACTCCAGCGAGGAGAATGACCGGGACGAGAAGCAGAATAAAGGTCCGAAAGGTGAAGCGGGTTTCAGTCGTATTTTGTGTCATGATATTTACCTCTAAGGAAGAACGTCAAACATGCCCATCCAGCCGAGTTCTGCAAACTCGGTCACATGTGCGTGGAACATGTACATGCCGGGGTGTTTGTAGCTGAATTCAACGATGCCGCGCTCGGCCTGTCCCTGGATGATCGTATCTGTGAATGTGGAGGGTGTCAGGCTGGTGCCGGTCGGGTAGTAGTTGAAAAAAGCCGCGTGGATGTGGAAGGAGTTAAGCAGGTCGAACTCAAGAATGTTGACCAGATAGATGCGCACCGTTTCACCGACCCTGAACTGGATCGGATGATTCTGGTAGTGGAAGGGGATGCCGTTTACGGCATAGAAATCGTTTTCGTCATCGAAGTCAACATCGATGCCATGCTGAACCATGACCATTTCGTGGTCGACCGGGGGACGCCCCTCTTTGGGGTCGACGATGAAGGTACCGTACAATCCCTTTGCGATATGACGGGCGAGCGGGAAGATATGACAGTGATATAGATGGAGGCCGAACGGCTCCGCATCAAACTCGTAGGTGAAAGTTGCTCCGGGCTCGACGACGCCACCCGGCCCCGTGCCGGGGACACCGTCCATTACTGCAGCGTGGATGCCGTGAAAGTGCATGGTGTGCGGATGGTCGCTGCCGTTGGTGAAATGGATGCGGATGCGATCTCCCTCGGTGCAGCGCAGCGTGGGGCCGGGGATGCGCCCGTTGTACGTCCACGCAGGGAATTCAAGCCCGGGCAACACTTCGATTGATTTATTCAGGGCGGTAACGTTATATTCCCTTAACGTTTGACCGTTGGGCAGTTCCGAGACTTCACCGTAGTCGAAGTCGGTAAGCAGGTCGGTGGGGTTGAAGCCGTTCTTTTGGTGATCCACCTCGCCGACAGTGCCGGGCAGATCTCCATGGTCGCCCTGCTGCATGATGTGGATGCCATGATCGGCCTTTCCATGCTGATGACCTGGTTCGGGCTTGTCGTTATTTTGGACCAACGCGGTGGCGCCAGCCAAACCTGCGACGCCCAGACCTCCGAATTTAAGGAAGTCCCTGCGGGATAATTTTTGTGACATACAGCCTCCAATGATTTTCTTCTAAAATTAAATTTAGGTATGCCTAAATTTTAGTCCCGAAGAGGCATCACGTCAAGGGAGGAATTTACACATCGATCATATGAAATATTTGTGAATGTATGCTGTAGCAGTTAGTAAGCGCTGAGACAATTTTTTAGATGACTTTTAATCTCTGAAATGGATTTCGTCATATTTTGGATTTTTGTTAGCGAACAAATCGGTCGGTATCTCCTTCAAAGTCATATCGAAGAACGATAATAAATAATCGTTGACAATGGCCGTCACGCGCTTGCCGTTGATCGGACCTTTGAGCCCCAGGTAGGGCGTGAGCGGGGAAAGCAGGGGCAGGTCGGCAAAATCGTAGTGGGAGGTGCCTTCGATGTATACCGCGCCATAGGTGTCTGTGGAGTTGGCGTAAAATGGCTTGAAGAGTCGATTGTTCAGTGAGTCGCTGTTATCTGCCCAGACCTGGCTGAACATGAAGAAGGAAGGTTGTGTGATACCGTCATCCAAAACCTCATAAAAGACGGGGCGCATGAATGGGTCCAACCCGAGCAGGGCCGTGCAGCGCGCATCGGTATCGCAGAACTGGATCGCCGCGCCCCCGCCCGTGGAGTGTCCGTAGACGCCGACCCGGGAGAGATCGAGTGAATCGTGAAAGGGGCTGTTCACGTTGTTGTTTTCAACTTCAAGAAAATCGAGCGCGTAGCCCATATCTCCCGCCCACTGCTCGGACAGTAAATGCGCGGCCTGATCGTATTCATCGTCGGGTGCGCCGCTGGGCAGGGCGTTGGGATTGTTCTTCGCTATCGTCCCATCTTCAAAGACGGTCACAACGGCGCCATAGGTGTGCTGTACCCCAACGACGACATATCCGTGACTGGCCAACTCCAAGGCCTGACCGGTGTTTTGGGCGTTGAATCCGTTCCATCCGTGCGAGAAGAGAATAATCGGGTATCCCTCGTCTGTTGGTGCAACCGCTGCTTCTTTGTAGGCGGGAATCTTTACCAGCGCCAGATGGTCAAGGAAGAAGGATGGCATGTCGATATACGTTGCAATGGCAGGCGCGTAGACCTCCGCGTTTGCCATCCAGGGAGCGCGTTCATCTGCTTCGCTTACGTCTGCCGGATACCAGACTTGAATGATGAAGCGGCGCGCTTCGTCCTGACCTGAATACAATTCCTTGCGTGACTCATCCGTCAGTTCGTAGATGCGCGTGCCGACTTGGTACGGTCCGCTGGGGGCGGGGATTTTGGGAACAGGCAACAGGATGGGTAACGCTGTCGCAACGGCGAGCAGTCCCAGGCTGAGAACGACGCGCAGCGGTCGGGCTGTAGAATCCGCTCCTGCCTGACTTTTCAAAAAAGCAGAGATACTCGTCAGCATGGCGATTGCGGCAAATGTGTAAAGCGGAACCATCTGCCAACGCATGCCTTCGACGATGGCGTGCACGGCAAGGATGACAAGTGTAAAAGCAGGGAGGAGGTGAAGGGCGGCTGGGCGTTTTTTTTCCCTCAGGGGCCAGAGGATGTAGATCGCAAGGACGATGGGGATGAGAATTTCGAGTGGTTGCATGGACTGATTTTACTTGGTAAGTGCATCTACTGTAAAATTACAGGATGTTCATCTTCTCGGTCAGCATTTTTCTCTCGGCTTTTCTGCTGTTTCAAATCCAGCCGATGATCGGCAAGTTCATCCTGCCGTGGTTTGGCGGGACGCCTGCGGTCTGGTCCACGGTGATGTTGTTCTTTCAGGTGCTGCTCACCGGCGGGTATGCATATGCCTATTGGCTGATGAAACGGGGAAGGCGGCAAACGATTATCCACATTTTGCTCGTCACGCTTTCATTCGTTCTTCTCTTTGTGCTTTCCCTCGTCTGGGCATCGCCCATCACCCCCGACGCATCCTGGAAGCCGCTGGACGTTTCATCTCCCATTGCAGATATTTTCAAACTGCTCATCGCTTCGGTAGGCCTGCCTTACTTCATCCTCGCCTCGAACGGCCCGCTGATGCAGGCCTGGTTCAGCCGCGTGTTTCCAGAGCGTTCCTATGCGCGTTTGTATGCCATATCCAATGTCGGTTCGCTGCTGGGCTTGCTGACCTACCCTGTTTTGATCGAGCCAAATTTGACGCTGCGCTTTCAGGGGTGGATGTGGAGTATTGGATTCGTGATCTTTGGCGCTCTCGCCGTTTGGATCGCGATTCGGAATGGACGTGCCGCGCCTCGTTTCGACTGGTCTCAACGCAAGCTTTCCAGGCCGACAACTGATCCTGCCGCTTCGTCTGCGCTCTTTCCAATAATTTCCCGTCCTGAGCGGAGTGAGGAGTGGCGCAAAGTGCCATTGCGACGAACAAAGTCGAAGGACGCTCCGCTCAGCGCCGAGGCGGTTCGCCCGTCCTCTGCCTTGCTCTCGCTATGGATCGCCCTGAGCGCTACGGCTTCCTTGTTCCTGTTGTCGGTTACGAATCAAATCTCACAGGAGGTGGCGGTTATCCCGTTCCTTTGGGTGCTGCCGCTGGCGATCTATCTTTTATCGTTTATTCTGACCTTCTCAGGCGAGCGCGTATACAACCGTAAACTGTATGTGGTGTTATTTGCCGCAGCTACAGCGCTGACGTTGTTCGTTCTGCTCAACGCGACCAAAATCCACATCTATTGGCAGATATATGCCTATTGTTTTTTGTTGTTCAGCGCCTGTATGCTCTGCCATGGGGAGTTGTATCTCCTGCGGCCCGCAGCCGAACATCTGACGACGTTCTACCTGATGGTCTCCATTGGCGGCGCGCTAGGTGGACTGTTCGTCAGCCTGGTCGCACCGCTGATCTTCAACGGCTATTGGGAGTTCTTCGTGGGATTGGCAATGACGATCGCGATCGTCATGTCATTGCGAGGAGGCCGAAGGGCGACGAAGCAATCTCCCGATAACGAGACGGAGATTGCTTCGTCGTGGCGCCTTGACGCCACTCCTCGCAAAAACATAACTTCCCAATCCCGCTTTATCCTCTTTGTCTTTGCCCTCGTGACCGTGATGCTCGTCATTGTCAGTTCGTTCCTTTCAGGAGAATTGGTCTCCGAGCGGAACTTCTACGGGGTGATCCGTGTGCGGGCAGATTTGGTCGGTGACCCGCCGCGCCCGGCCTACCTGATGGCGCACGGCATTACTGTCCATGGGTTGCAGTTTATCGAGGAAGACCGGGACCTGCCGACGACCTATTACGTCCGCGATGGGGGAGCGGGGCTGGCGATATTGAATCATCCGCGTTATGGGCAGAAGATGCGCGTAGGGATGTTGGGAGTCGGTACAGGGACGCTGGCGATCTATGGGCAGCCGGGTGATGTCTATCGCCTGTATGAGATCAATCCTGTGGTGACAGAGCTGGCGGAGGGAAGAGGCGGGTACTTTTCCTTTGTCCAGGACAGCCGGGCCGATGTGACGATGATCCTCGGCGATGCGCGCATCTCGCTCGAACGGGAACTGGCCGAAAGCGGACCGCAGGGGTTCGATGTGCTTGCCCTGGATACCTTCAGCAGTGACTCGATCCCCGTCCACCTGGTTACGAAAGAGGCCATGGCCCTATATCTCGAACATCTCGCGCCTGACGGCATCATCGCGGCGCATATCACCAACCTGCACCTTGATCTGCAGCCTGTCTTCTGGGGGCTGGCGGAATATTACGATCTGCACATGCTGCGCGTGGAGTACGAGGGTGATGATGACGGCGGTTATGAAGCCCATTGGATCTTGCTGGCGCGTGACCCTGCCTTGCTGGAGGTTCCCGCCATTCAGGAACGCGCCGGTGACCTGAGCGGCTATTCCACCGATCTCAGGTTATGGACCGATGATTACAGCAATCTGTTTCAAATCTTGAAATAAGAATCTGATGAATGCAGGATTTCGGGTTATTAAATAATTAAGGGCGGTTGGGTATTTACCCAACCGCCCGAGAAGCATATACGCTGTTTCTATTCAGCCCAAAATACAAATGTGTAGATCATGTATCCGTTGCCGAAATCGCGGACGAACAAGGCAGAGCGTCCATTGGCTGCTTCGCTTACTTTTGTGCCCCAATTTTCCTGGGCATGCACGTTGGCGTTCTCAAACCCATTCGGTCCACCTCCAGGAGGTCCGCCGCCTCCAGGAGGTCCACCGCCGCCACCACCGCTATCGAGATGCGCGTAGATTTGCTCAAGCATATCGTAATCATGTCGGTTCGGATGCGCGTTGCTCAGGTTGCTGTCGTAATCCATGCAGGTGTTCAGGTCGGCGCCGGATTCGTCCTGGTGATCCAGGCCGAAGAGATGACCGATCTCCTGGCAGACGACGTGCGAGCGGGCAGTCTCGTCGTAGGAGGGCGAATTGAAGTAGGTGTCGTTCATCTTGGCGGTGCCCTGCGTGATGTGGCTACCCCTGACCCAGATCTGAGCCAGGCCGAGCCAGCCGTTGTTGCCGTATGTGTAATTGCAGGAGACCAGTTTGCCTTTGGCGGCGCGGCAGCGATTGCGCGTTTGCGCACTGTCGCTGCCAGCCTCCTCCACGAGGTTCAGGACGGAGGACTGGTCCCAATCGGCGATGGCGCCGTCGAGATTGTCATCCCAGTCGGAGGTCATGTTGTCGACGACCGCCAGGGTGATCGGGTTGCTGGAGCGTTCCCAGTGATAGTCTCCCCAGGCGTTATCCGCGCCGGCGGGGAAGGACGAAACCATCAGCATGGCGATCAGGGTGAATGCCACGATGAACCGGAAATTATTTTTTTTACGCATAGAAAATTCTCCTCAGTGATATTGGTTCTTAACAATATAAATCGTCACAGTTCAAATTCAGAATCACTTGTGAGAGGCACCTCCTTCCCTTTTTCAAACCAGCCATCCTGCCGATAACGCATAATCGGAGAATTATTCCCACCTTTGTCCATTATAGGACGAAAACATGACGTTCGATATGGGAAATTGTTACCAGTCGGAGTCTGTGTCGTCGTATTTTGGGGAGGCGGGAGAGGGCTTTCCAGCCACTAATCTGCTTTTACACAGTATTTTTTGCGATTTCCTCGTCAGCCATGCCTTTGTCTTTTCGCCACTGGATGCAGAGTTCCCCCACGTGTTGTGCTGATGAATAATAATCCGTGGTGTTGCGCAGGGTGCGGACCTGTTCAACATATGGACCGAGCCTTCTCCAAACCTTGGCGATGGGCGCGCTGATCCAGTCCAGTGAATCGGCTTCGACCTCCCAGTAGTGGGCCGCGATGAAACCAATGTAATCGAAACAGTTCAAGGTCAATTTGACGGCCTTTTGACCTTCGGGTATCTCGTCCGTGTTTCCTCCGCCGCCCTGCATTATTTTGTCATGCGTTTTTTTGTACCAGGCGTCGATGTCTTCATCGTCCTTTTTGATGGTGATATTGGTCAGGATCCAGCGCCGTGCCGCCTCCTGTTCGGGGTCGGTCAATTTGTCAAAGATGGCCCTGTAGATATCATAGGACAATTTCGCCTTTTCCCGCTGTTCGGCCAGTTTTTCAGCCTGCCTGGCATCCTCCTTCCCGGTGTATTCTTGAACGGCCAGGGTGATACCGCCAGCCAGCAGCGCCAGGGAAATCACACTGGCAAACCCCTCCAGCATGGTCCAATCCAGTTCTCCTCTTTCCAGCGTGTAGTTGGAGAAGCGAGGGAAAAGGTTCACAATGAGAAAAAAGCCCAAGATGACAAAGGCCAGTGAGATGAGACCGTTTATGATTAACCTAAGGATGATACTTTTTTTGCCGCTGGATGATCGTTCACTGCTCATTGGTTTTTACTCCTCTCCAAATTCAGGGACAGCAACTTCTCCAAAATTTCTTCGTCGCTCAGGTCAGGCTCCCAGCCATAGGCGGCAAAGACGGCTTCGTCGAGTTTCTTGTGGGCCAGATCGAGCCAGGTGGGACGCTAGTTGTACAGGTTTGTCAGCGTTCATTTTTTGTTGCCCTTGCTTTATAAGGAAGGAAGTGTTCCTGATACGTTTGCTTCTCACGTGATGTCACACGCTTCCATTTGGACACGAAATCCTGCGGGGTGAGATCGGGCATGAAACAATTATAAGTTAAAAGTGACAGCCTCCTGCTGGATGACTGTCACTTTTGGTCTGTTGTTTTATCCCCAACGCTTTTAAGGCGGCTTCCCCTGGATTTAACTTCGCCAGGCAAATGTGTGATAGAGGGCAGACCCGATCAACAGGATGCCAATGATTACGCCGGTTATCCTGTGGATCGGCAGGCGGCGGCTTTCCTCTTTATGGAGTTGATTTGCATTCAGTTTGGCGCCAACGGCGGCTGTGGCGGGAATTGCGGCACAGATCATACACATGGGTCACTCCTTTTGGTGTTGGTTTTCAACTTTTGTGATTAATAATACCATTACAGCGCCACACCCAGCACCGCAACATAATGCGCGGCTGCTGCCAGCAGCACAAAGATATGCCACATCTCGTGGAAGCCGAACACGCCGGGTTTGAAATTGAATATTTTGGTTATATACACGACCGCGCCCAGCGTATAGATCACACCGCCAGCGATCAGCCATCCCAGCACCCAAACGGGAAGCACGGCCAGCATTTGTCCCACCGCGCTGATCGAGAGCCATCCCATCACCACATAAATGCCTGCATTCAACCAACGCGGCGCACGGATGTAAAACACCTTGACGATGATACCAGTCAAAGCCAGCGACCAGATGATGCTCAACATGCCCCACTTCCAAAAGCCTTCGAAGGCGTTCACGCAGAACGGCGTATACGTCCCTGCGATCAGGAAGTAGATCGCGGCGTGGTCGATCTTGCGGAATATCTCCAGCGCCCTGTCCTTCACGCGCACCATGTGATAGGTGGCGCTGGCGGAGAACATTGCGATCAGGCTCAGGCCATAGACGGACAACGAGATGATCTTGGCGGGTGTGTCCCAGCCGACGATCAGCAGCGCGACCAAACCGATCACGGCCAGCGCCGCGCCGGCCCAGTGCGTCAGGCTGTTTACGGGTTCACGGAGTTTGTTCATTATTTTATCCTCAAGTGACCGTCACCTTTAAGGTGACGGTCACTTCTCTCACTTCTTTGCAATCAAAATCACCAACGTTCCCGACTCTCTCTCGATCAAGTTCGTTTCCACATCAAAGTAAGCCTCGATAAACGGCTCTTCCAATTTTTCCTGGATGACTTTCATCGCATCGGACGGTGCCTGTCCGGTGACCCTGAACAGCCACGACAGGAATCGATTTTTCGGCATCGCAACCGGCAGGACGACGAACCTGCCTCCAATCGAAAGGCACCTCTTCACCTCGGACAGTGTGCGCGGATTTGTGATGTATCCGGTTGGGAAGGTGGCGATGACCGTATCGAACGCTTCGTCTGCAAACGGAAGCCCTTGCGCCAGTCCGCGCGTCAGGCGGGCGGCGCCAAGCGTGTTGCGTTGGGCGAGGCGGCCCATCGCTGCGGATTCGTCCATCGCAACAGAGTCCAGGCCTCGGTTGAGCAGGAAGCGCTGCAGATGTCCGGGTCCATGACCGAGTTCGAGAGTCCGAGTCCCTTCGATGAACGGAACCACCTCCAAGACCCAGTCCTTCCAATGTCCAAAGGAAACTGCCGCCGCAACCAGATCATAGGCGAAGGCGAATTGATGGTAGAGGAGGCGGAAGAAAACCCGCAGCAGGGCTCGCATATATAAAAATAAGGGTTTGGCCGAAGCCAAACCCTTGCATAGACAGTATTGAACGTGCGTCTAGGCTTTACCGGGTTTTTTTGGCGGCCTCGACCACGTTTTTGCTGCGTTCCTTGACATCTTCAACAACGGCCTGGCCCTTTTCCTTGACGGCCTGGCTTTTTTCTTTGACATCGGCGGCCAGATCTTCCGCGCGCGCGCGGGCTTCTTTTGCAAGTTCCTCAGCGCGTGTGCGGGCATCTGCCGCAGCAGCTTCCGCGCGTGCGAGCGCCTCTTCAGTTGTTTGTGATGCCTTATCACGCAGCTCAATGGATTTATCCTTGATCAACGCGCGGGTCTCCTCACCCGTTTGCGGGGCAAAGAGCAGGGCTGTGACTGCGCCTGTCAGGCCTCCAACTATGAAACCTACCAGAAAAGCACCAAATTCATCTCTTTCGGACATGTTAACCTCCTATGGTTAATTTATTGTTTATTATTAATTACGCCAACCGCCATGTTTGGTTGCGGGGTTGGGACTTCACATTAATGTCATTCTGAGCGAAGCGAAGAATCTCCTTAGACCTTCAACAAGACCCTTCGGTCGCAAAGAACGCTCCCTCAGGGTGACAAAGTCACTTTTTCTTGATTCCCATCATTTCCAGCATGCGGTACAGGCCTGCAAGGTAGCCGTTCAGTTTGATGACGGGTTCGACGACGTTGTCTCCCAGGAACTCGGCCGTGCCGCGCAGGTTGTTGACCGTGTCGGTCGTGGCTTTCAGGATCGGGCGGACCTCGTTCTGCAGCAGATTGATCAGACTGGCGAGTTGGACGATCAGGACCACCAACGCCACACCAATGACAAGTGATTCGAGCGCCACAACGATGATGAAGATATCGCGGATCTTATCGGTGGGGGTGCCAGGTTGAAGCAGGAAATAGATCGCCAATCCCAATAAGACCAGTAGAACCACTGCACCGATGGTGATGCCGACCATCGTACGCTTCATTTTCGCATCGCGTTCGTTCTGGTCGGCCAGTTCGTCAACTGTAGGGGGGAGTGTTTCTTGTTTGTCCATCATTGGTTCTGTCATATATTTCATTATAGCATAGGCAAAAATTATTATATATTAGTAGTTTCACTATGTGGTCAGGGGTTTTCCCCAAGTCAGCCATGCGCTTCCATGAGGTTGTTGCCTCTGCCGATTCAGCCAGCAGCCTCGGGGGTCGTTCTTGACGTGTCCGCGATTTCGCGATATTATACCATAACAACCGACCGTTCGGTAGGGAGAACCATGACCAGACAAGACATATTCGAAGCCGCCGCGCAGGTCTTTCGCCATAAAGGCTTCCACGGCGCGTCCATGAACGATATTGCCAAGGCAGTCAGCCTGCAAAAGGCCAGCCTGTACCATCACGTTTCGTCCAAGCAGGAGATCCTGCTGGAGATACTTGACCAGGCGCTCGAAATGCTGCTGACTCGTATTTCGGCCATCACCGAATCCAATATCCCTGCCGATAAGAAACTGCGCTTGATGATCCGCGAATATCTACAGATCCTTGTGGAAAATATCGATCTCGCCGCAGTTTTGCTTTTTGAACACAGGTCACTGGATCGCAGGCAGCATGCACGTCACGTCCCGAACCGCGATAAATTCGAATCCCTGTGGAAGGATACGCTTGCAGAAGGCGTACGTACGAAGACCTTCAAATGTGACGACCTCGGCCTGACAACGCGCGCGCTGCTCGGCATCATGAACTGGACCATCACCTGGTACAACCCAAAGGGTGAAAAGACCATCGAACAGGTCGCCGACGATTATACAAACCTGCTGTTGAACGGATTGCTTAGATGACACCGGATGCAGCATACGCAACCTTTGAAACTTCCCGCGGAGCGAAGATTCACCGACTTCCGCTTCAGGCCTTCCCGAATTTCTGGGCGTATGCGTATGTGGTTCAAAAAGATGGAAACAATTTTCTGATCGACACCGGTTCCGGCAGCGACACTTCTCACGCAGACCTTTTGAACGGCTTGACGCAGGCGGGACTTCGACCCTCCGGCCTCACGCACATCCTGCTTACGCACGCGCACATCGATCACTACGGCGGGCTGACCAAATTACGTCCGCTTACAGATGCAAAGATCGGATGCCACGAGCTGGACCTGCAAACCGTTGCGCATCACGACGCACGCCTGGCACTGATCGGACGCCGCCTGGCCTCTTTCCTGGCCGAAACCGGACTCGCTAAAGAAGAAGCCAAAACTCTGCTCGACATTTATCGCTTTACCAAAGCCCTCTACAAATCCGTCCCTGTGGATTTCACTTACGAGTCGCAGGATATGAAAGTCGGCTCGATTGAAATGATCCATTTGCCGGGGCATTGTCCGGGTCATGTTGCGATGCGCGTGGACGACCTCATCTTCTGCGGCGATATGGTCGTGGATGGCGTCACGCCGCACCTTGTGCCTGAGTCGATTGGTCCCCATGGCGGGCTGGATCATTATCTTGAGTCGTTGTCCCGTTTTCAAAAATGGGGGCAGGGCGCCCGCCTTATTTTGAACGGTCACGATGATGCGATCACCGATCTGAATGCAAGCATCGGGGCAACACGAAAAAATATCATCCGCAGAATGGGCAGGGCGGTTCAAGCCTTGCACGAGCCGCTCACCATTGCTGAGATTTGCGTTGCCGTTTATGGGGAAGCGGGCGGCTACAACCAACTGCTAATGATCGAAAAAGCAGGCGCATATGTCGAATATCTCTACCAGCACGGCATGGTCGAAATAACGAATTTTGAAGAAGTGGAGCAGGGTCAGCCTGCCCGATATCAAAGAACCCGGGAGTACTCAGATGCTGAAATCCTCCCAAAGGAGAAAGAGCATGTATTCGTTTGATCCAACAGATGAACAACAAATGTTGATCGATGCGGTCCACAAATACGCGGTCAATGATCTGCGCGCCGCCGCACGAGACGCGGAGGAAAGCGCTGAATTACCGAAGGGCCTTGTCAAAAGAGGCTGGGAACTGGGTTTGCTGCAGGCGTCTGTCCCTGAGGCGTACGGCGGCTTTGGTGACCGCAGCGCGGTCACGGGTGTGCTTGCGCTCGAAGAGATGGCGTACGGCGACCTGGCTGGCACGCTGGCAGTAATGACGCCGAGTCTCTTCGCAACGCCGATCCTGCTTGAAGGCAGTGAAGGGCAAAAGAAGGAATACCTCCCAAAGATTGTCGAAGGCGATTGGACTCCCTGTACAGCTGCGCTGATCGAATATGCCTTTGACTTCGACCCACACGAGCTAAAGGCAACCGCCGTGCTAAAGGGCGATGAATATATTCTCAATGGCGAGAAGGCCTTTGTCCCCTTTGCGAAGGATGCGGAAATAATACTCGTGTATGCAAACCTTGATGGGAGTACCCAAGGCTTCATCCTCCCGAAAGAGGCAGAGGGAGTATCCGTCGGTGATGAACGCGAAAAGTTGATGGGTCTCAATGCGCTGCCGATGTACCGCCTCAAATTGGATGATGTAAAAATCCCTATGGAAAATCGCCTTGGCGGCGCTTCCGGCATGGACTTTGAATTGGTTCTGGCTTCGATGCGCATTGCTGCCGCCTCAGCCGCTGTCGGCGTGGCGAACGCCGCCTTTGAATACAGCAAGGAGTACGCCAAGGAACGTGAAGTGTTCGGCGTGAAGGTCGCACAAAAGCAGGCCATCGCCTTCATGCTGGCCGAAATGCGGACCGAGATCGAAGCGATCCGTTTGTTGACCTGGGAGGCTGCTTGGAAGCTCGACCAGGGTCGTGAAGATGCCTCCAATGAAGCCTACCTCGCGTATACCGGCGCAGTCGATATGGCCATGATGGTCACAGACCGCGCCGTGCAGATTTTAGGCGGGCACGGCTACATCCGTGAACACCCTGTTGAAATGTGGATGAGGAACGGGCGAGGGTTCGCAACATTCACAGGTTTAGCAATCGTCTAGTCGTCACACCTGCACTTGCATGCAGGTGCAAGTGTTGTTGCGAGCGAGTGAAACGAGCGTGGCAATCCCAAACGCATTAGGGGATTGCTTCGGGCTGATGCCCTCGCAATAATGACGGAAGAAGGAGAAAGATCATGCCAATTGAATTTGAAGCCCCCAAACCGATCACACAGACACAGTTCATGCTCAAGACTGTTGCTGATGAGATGATGCGTCCGAAGTCTCGTTATTTCGATGAGCATGAACATGAAATTCCCTGGGATTACATTGAATTCATGCATTCTGCCATGAAAGCCATGGGCGGGAGTTCACTCGCCCCGAATGAGAACGGAAACGGAAAAGATAATAAATCAAGTGATAAGGAAAAACGTCCGCCGATCGGATACCAATTGATCGCGGCCCAACTGGAGGCGCTGTCCTGGGGCGACGTTGGTATGTATCACTGCCTGCCCGGCGGCGGACTCGGCGCGGCGGCTGTCCATGCCGCTGGCACGCCCGAACAGAGGAAAAAATTCTTGGCGCGCTTCAGCGGCGAGAAACCGACCTTTGCCGCCATGTGCATTACCGAAGCGGGCGCAGGCTC
>DATHRQ010000138.1:0-4788 GCA_035465095.1 Anaerolineales bacterium
GATCGAGCTGATAAAAGTAAACACCCATAAATCGCTGGATGCACCCAAATATCTTCCCATGCAGGTCAGGTTTTCCGATGGAAGGTTTTTTGTCATCAAGGAGACACCCAGCGACCTGGCAACACACATCGAGACGCTGCATAAGATCGTGGACACCTACAAGACCCGCGCGTCGCTCGACCGCACCAGCCAGACATTGATCGACACGTTCAGGAAGGTGTATCCCGACCTGACCGCGTTATTTATCTACCCCAGTTTCAAGATCAAGACCGTTCTCAAACTGGCCGGGCAGAACATCGTATTGCCCACTGGCATCACACGCTTCACGGTTTCACCGCGCGCGCTGCATTTGAATTATCCGCTGCATGAACTTTCGAGCGCCAAACCTTTGGAATACAAGCAGGAGTATCTGGATCATTGGATCGAAGAACGCGTGAAGAAAAAAGGCGTCCGACTGTATTCAGAGGCGACCTTTTTGTTCGATGAATGACCCTCACCCCTGCCCTCTCCCGCTTGTCCCCTGCGGGGATGCTTCGCGAGGAGAGGGAGAAAGTAGAACATGGATTTTTTCTTTCCCGAAGACGGTTTGGATCGCACAACGCCTGAAGAGACCCGCATCACATCTCTTTCTGCCGAGCCGTATCCCGACGGCTACCGCCTGCATGTGTTTATCGAGATGACAGCCTTCCAGACGCGCCCGCATATTGACGTAAAGTTAACCGATTGCGACGGAGATGAGGTCGGCTCCACATCCATCGTTGAGCCGTTAAATTTCAAGGTCACGTTCACCATGCACATCCGCGGTGAGTTGAAAAATCCATACACTTTGGAAGCGGTGCTCTTTTATCCTGACGATGGGCCGTCCGCCGAGCCGGTGACTTTTCAATTTGACGTGTTGCCGCCTCAACCCAAACCCAAGCCCGATTCACCTCAATAGACGTCTTACATGCTCAAGCGAATCTTCCCCATTTTTTCCATTTTGGTATTGCTCATTACCGCTTGTTCCCAGGCAGTAACAGTGACACCTGATTCAGTCTCCACGCCCATTTCCACAGCGACGGAGGACTTCATCCCTGTTGTGCCGAAGGATGCGGAAGAGATCGTCATCCTATCCATCGAAGAGGACGGCTACGCTCACCTCTTTTCCTACCTGCCGAACGAAATAAGGCTCACCCGCCTCACCAACGGCGATTGGGACGACATCTCCCCCGCCGCCCACCCAAACGGAGAGAGCATCGCGTTCGCATCCAACCGTTTCGGTCAGTGGGACCTCTACCAAATGGACCTCTCCAGCGGCGAGTTGACCCGCCTGACGGACACATCCGCCTACGAAGGCGCACCCTCCTGGTCACCGGATGGCACGTTCCTGGCCTATGAAGCCTATCGCGATGAGAACCTTGAGATCGTGATCGGCCCTGCCGATGACCCGGCGAACAATGCGATCCGCCTGACGGCATCGCCTGCAACCGATCACTCGCCTGCCTGGGCGCCCGGCGGACGCCAGATCGCCTTCGTCTCGAACGGCGAGGTGATTCTTGCAGACCTTGATAATACCGACGACGCCCGCTTTCAAAACCTGAGCAATACGCCTTTTGCCTATGAATCGCACCCCGTCTGGTCGCCTGACGGGAGTCATCTGGCGTGGGCGTCGCACTCACAAAATATAGGAAGAAGCGGACTCTATCTCTGGAATGCAGCCAGCCAACTCCCCGCAGAATGGATCGGCGACGGCAGCTTCCCGGCCTGGAACGCGTCCGGCGATCAGATCATCACGACGGTCCCTGCGCCGAACACGAACTTCATCATCAAGTATGCCATTGACGGAACGATACTTGGCACGCTGACGCCCTTCCCCCATCAGGTCAGCGGGCTGATCTGGGCCAACCTGGTCATATCCGATTCGCTGCCGGAAGTTTTCGACCAGGCTGCCCAATTTACCCCGGCGGCATTATGGGCGGCCAGCGGCGCGCCGCTTGGCGAAGGCGTCAGCGGCAGATGGTCGCTGGTGAATCTCGAAAACGTTCAGGCCCCCTATCCGCAGCTGCACGACCTGGCAGACGAAGCCTTCAACGCCTTCCGGACACGCGTCATCGATGAGATCGGATGGGACGCGCTCAGCAGTCTGGAAAACGCCTTCGTGCCGATCACCTCCAGCCTCGACCCGGGCTTCCGGGAAGACTGGCTCTACACCGGGCGCGCATTCGCGATAAACACCCTGATGACCAACGCCGGTTGGATGGTTGCTGTCCGCGAGGATTTTGGGGCGCAGACCTATTGGCGTTTATACCTGCGTACACAGGCGCAGGACGGCTCTCAGGGCATGCCCCTGCACGACCCGCCCTGGGACTTGAGCGCGCGCTACAACCTCGATCCACAGGTGTATGAGCAGGGCGGCACCTACAGCGACGCCCCGCCCGGCTACTGGGTGGACATCACCTCGCTGGCCGCGCAATACGGCTGGGAACGCGTCCCTGCCCTGCCGAATTGGCGCACATTTTATGCAGGCGCACGCTTCACAGAGTTCGCATTGACGGGAGGTCTCGATTGGCACACCGCCATGCTGCAGCTCTATCCGCCGGATGTGCTGCTGACGCCCACCCGCCTGCTGCCGCCCACGCTCACACCGACCCGCACGCCGACCGCCACGCGGACACCCACCTCCACGCGCACGCCACGCCCGACGGGCTCGCCTCAGAACTCACCTACAGCGTCCGTTACGCCCACGCCGCCGGACACGCCGACTCCCACTGAAACGCCGCTGACAGTTATTCCATGAATAAGATCGAATGTCATTGCGAGCGGAGCGAAGCAATCCGCCACAGAGACGATGCCTTTCCACCAAAATGGGGATTGCCGCGTCGCCTATCGGCTCCTCGCAATGACATGGTTTTCTTAATTTTATTATTCTTTCTGACCGCCTGCGCCCCCTCCCCGGGCGGAGCGCAGGGACCTCCAACGGCGGTGATCGCCGGGGAAACAGCCACCCCGTTTTCGGCTGAGTCCGAAGCGACGCCGATCCCGACCATCGCGCCCTTCCGATTTGTGCTGCCCACACCGGGCGCGGAACCGGTTTCGGGCTGGCGTCCGCCTCTGTACCCCGTACCGTGGGCTGTTTCGGCTTACGACCACTTTTACTTTACCCGCCCCATCGCCGCGGACAACGTCAACTGGCCGCTGGCGGAATATCGCTACGGCGGCGTGTTCTTTGCACCGAACATCGTCCACACCGGCGTGGACATCGGCGCGGAGGAGGGCGATCAGATCCTGGCGGCGGGACCCGGCACGGTCGTCTCAGCCGGTTGGGGTTTATTTTCCGGCGCGGAGGACAACACCAACGACCCCTACGGGCAGGCGGTGGTCATCAAACACGATTTCGGCTACAAGGGACAATCGCTGTTCACGATCTATGCGCACATGAGCGAGATCATCACCGTGCGCGGACAGCACGTGGAGACCGGCGATGTGATCGGCCTGGTCGGAGATACCGGCATAACGACCGGTCCGCATCTGCATTTTGAGGTGCGCGTGGGTGACAATACCTTCTTCCGGACGTATAACCCCGAGTTATGGATGGCGCCGCCGCAGGGCTGGGGCGTGCTGGTCGGGCGGGTGACGGACGAAAAAGGGAATTTACTCAATTACTATCTGCTCGAGGTGCGGCCTGAGCCATCAGGTGTGCCGCTGCGCCGCGCGCTGACGTACGCGCAGGGGGCGGTCAACTCCGACCCGTATTATCAGGAGAATGTCGTCCTGAGCGACCTGCCGGCGGGAATTTATAAAGTCACCATCGAATATTTGGATGAGAGGATCCAGACCTGGGTCGAGATCTTCCCCGGGCAGGTGACCTATTTCAAGTTTACCTATGAAAATGGGTTCGAGATCGTCCCGCCGCCCACACCCAAGCCTGACTTTTTGCCGACAGCGACCAAGACGTCCACCCCAACACCTTAGTGATTTCTTCAGTTGCTACGATTTGATCTGATTTTCTCAGCCAGTTTTTGGATTTTTTCACGATGTTGTCTGATAAACCAATCCGCTAACAAAGGTCGGTATTCGAATTGAATCTTTTGAGGCAAAAGGAAAAAGTCGCCAAGTATTTGGCCGCGGCATCTTTTTGCTCCACATTGACAGGACCACGAATCGCCTCCACTGTTATTTATGTTGTAGTCTACTGTTATTTCCTCACCGGCGGATATTTGTCTTCTCGCCACGATCAGAACCTGGAGATTTTCATAAACTTCAAAAGCATTTGGATCACAAGAATGATTGAAATGACGGTCAGGAAAACCCCAAAGAAAGATTTTGCCATCAGGATAGGCGCAATGGTCAAAGCGTTCACCAAGGTCTTCGCGCAGAGGGGCGTCCAGTGTAATTTCACGGATGATATTTACATTACGGATATGTTCCCACGCAGAAAAAGGGCGTAAAGCAAAAACTCCCAAACCTTGAATGGAAGAATATTTGACTTCGATATTATTACTTGTGTCAAAATTCCGAGTCTGCATATCAACTTATGGATAATCCATAAAACATTCTATAACTTTTATAGTGTTATCCCGCCATTGACCAAATGTAACGAGGAAAGTATAGCATAATCACTTTTGCTTACAATTGATATTTTTCCATGCAAGAATTATGGGCTTGTGGGAGACCTGCCCCCTTCGGGAACCTTCGGCGGTCAATGCTCGACAGGGTTACAAACCCTTGCCGAGCCAGTGGTAAACAAAAACATGACCCATCCCGAATCTCATAAACGGGAGAGGAAGGGAGGCGGGTGAGTGAGCCAAA
>DATHRQ010000139.1:0-4117 GCA_035465095.1 Anaerolineales bacterium
ATCCAAACCCAATCTTAATGCTTCATATATTCCGACAACCTCAACCCAGTGAATCAGGTTGTTGACCGTTTTTGTAACCTGACCCTTGCCGACAGAGCCCATGTAGAAAACGCGTCCAGCAAACGTTTCAAAGATGGGGCGGCACTTGTCCAAATGTGCAGGATCCCCACCAGCAAAGACGGTCAAATCAGCAGCCAGCGCGCCCCGGACACCCCTGGCTACCGGGGAATCCACCAGTCCAACCCCTTTTTGGGAGGCAATCTCGGCAGCATGTGCACAGGTTTCTGGCAACGTGGAGCTGCATACGGCGATCACAGTCCCTGGCTCAGCGCCCATAAGAATACCTGTTGCCCCAGTGATCACTTCCATGACGTCCTCATCGCTGGGCACCATGACCAAGACTACGTCACAAGCTGCTCCGACTTGCTCCGGATCAGCTGCGGCCGAAGCGCCAGAGGCTACCATTTGCTCTACCGTCTGTGGATGAGTATCCAGGACTGTTAGTGGGAATCCGTGTGCCAGTATGTGCCGGCACATAGGCACTCCCATGCTGCCCAGACCGATGAAACCTACTCTTTCCACGGCAATTCCTCATGCCGGAAGAAACCCAGCGCATCCATGTGATTAATGTTGGTGATTGCCAAATAACGAACAGGCTCGCGTAGATCCGTATTGAAATGCTGGTGCCAGTACCAAACAGGTATCGAAATCAAATCGCCTTCAGACCATTCATATTTGCGTGGTTCTTCACCCTCGCCCCAAATAAGGGAATATCCTTTGCCTCGCACAATGTAGATTAGGGCTTCGTGGAAGTGGCGATGGGCGCGCTTATGCTCTCCAGGTGGAATCTCAGAGATATGAGCCTCCATGGCTTTCGTATCGGTATCAAACCAGAGCGAATTTCCGCCTCGATCTTCCCAATAGTGCAGATCCATCTCTCTCAAATCCCTGTGGTGCAATCCTTTGACGGTATTGCGGCGACGAAATTTTTGGATGACGTCTTTACCATCCTGGCCAACCAGCAATTTATCCCTGGACATTGCTCCTCCTTACGAATTATTTAACAGGTGAGCCCAACGTTTCAGGGCTTCCTGCCTTCGTTTACGGCTCATTGCGCTAACTGGTGGGAATTCGTCGCGCCATTCGAAAGGCCGGGTAGCGTCAATAATAGCCCGGGAGTTGAAACCTTTTTGGCCAGGACGAATGGCTGGATCTAGAGGCCCGCTCCAGGCACGCGCCATAATATCAATTGAACGCTCTGGATCTGAGCGCGTGCACATGGCCCAGACCACTTCCTCCAAATTAGTTGGGTCAATGTCTTCATCGACCACTATGACATAGCGTCCCAGATAGCCACCAGCCCGGACCGATGCGGCCAGATGTCCCACCTGCCTGGCGTGGCCCGGATAGCGCTGCCGAATGCTAACTGCCACCCACAACCGGCTGCCACCGACCTCATGACACCAAACGCCTTCAATATCCGGAACACCTGCCTGCTCAAGCTGGTCCAACATGACCGCTGAACGAAGGAATGCCCGATAGCGCGACTGTTCGTCTGGCGGGCGAGTGGGAGGCGACCCAACAATGACCGGATCATTGCGATGATAGATACGCTGAACCTGCATGACAGGCTCCTCACGGCTGGCGCTGGCATAATAGCCAGTCCACTCGCCGAAGGGTCCCTCAATCAGACTTTCTTGAGGAAAGGCAAACCCTTCCAGAATTATTTCAGCATCTGCGGGGAGCGGCAAACCGGTGACTTCGCCTTCGAATACCTCCACCGGTTCACCAAGAATGCCTCCAGCCCAGTCGTACTCGCTGAGTCCATATTGCGATTCGGTGGCGCTGGCCAGGTAAAGTAGTGGATGCATCCCTATGGCCACCGCTACAGGACAGGGTTGACCACGCTCGAAGTACTTGGTGCGTTGTATGCGCCCATGTTTTCCAGGGGAAATATAGAATCCCACGCGATTTCTATCATGCACCATTACCCGGTAAGTTCCCAAATTCACCCAACCTTCGTCGGGGTCTCGAGTGATGTCAGCGCTTGCAGTACCTATGTAGCGGCCGCCATCTTGTTCGTGCCAAACTGGCGTAGGGAACGCAAGCACATCGACTTCATCGTCTCGTATTATGTTTTGTTTCACCGGCGCGTCCTTTAGCCAAACCGGTGGAACTGGATCTACGTGTCGTAATTTCTCGCGCCAGAGATGCAGGAGCGCCATCGTATCGTTGTAAGGCGGTAGACCAAGCGCCAGAGCGATACGGCGAATGGTTACGAAGTTGTTGACCAATACCCGAAAACCCGGTTCGTGCCCCGGGATTTCGTCAAATAGACCGGCTGGGGCATCTTTGGTCTGCTGGAGGATTTCTGTGGCCATGCCGATATCCTCCTGCCAGGATGCTCCGGTTACGTAGCGCAGCTCTCCTAACTGGTCCACAGCCTCTAACCAGCTCCGCAATCCAGAATCGCTCCTTGTTTTTTCTGCCTGGACCGCTGGATTTCTGGTTTTTTCCATAATTACTCCTCAACGCCTACAGTTTGCCCACTGACAGGTGCATCATTATCGCGTTTAACGGCCACTCTGCGCGTTGCCAGTTTCTGGCCGGTTATGTAATGATCACCGCGAACAGCCAGTTCAGCCTCTTGCTCCAACTCTTCATCCCATTGACCTAATGAGTAGCCGTACCAGGGCATTCCGGGACGTAATTCCGGTAAACCCAGCTCCTCCCACAGTTCTCGGGCATGCTCCATGTATTCACGCTTTGGCAGCGAAACGGGTGGGAACGGCTCTTTGAGGATTGCATTGCACAGCATGGCCGAGTCGTTAGCGGGCAGATGATACGAGACAACATCTGTGCCCTCGTTTAGATCTTTGTAACGGAATGGAGGGGCATGTCCTTTTTCCATGCCCGGAACGATGTGAACATCCAGGTGGGGTTTCATGCGATAGCACATTGCCCACATGACTGCTTCGGCGCTGGCAGGGTCGATATCCTCGTCCACCGCGACAACGATCTTTCCTACCCCGGGGTGGAAGCTGGCGGCCGCATGTAAGGCTCGCCAGACCTCCGCTTCGGAGGGTTTTTGCATCTGAACAACAATGAACTTACGTAGATTGGTCAATGGTTCGTGCATCTCCACCCGAACAACGCTTTTGATGCGGCATTCCTCTCGCAGATGACGCATGAACAGCATTTCATAACCCCGCTTTTTGATTACGCTGGATTCGCTGGGCGTCACCTGGCTTATCCAGGAGACGTAAATAGCGTCCTTGCGCCGGGTTATGGCGGTCACATCCATAAAGGGGTTGAGCTGGCGAGGATGCATGTATCCGTGAGATTCGCCAAATGGACCTTCGGGTTCTACGAATTCTGTATTGATGTGGCCCTCAATGACGATCTCAGCCTCTGCGGGGACCTCCAATGGAATGGTCTTACACTTTACCAGCCGGATGGCAGAACCGACGAGCCCACCGGAAACAGCCAGTTCATCAACGCCGTAGGGAAGCTTCTGAACGGCCGTGTATGATACGGTTGGAGGCGCTCCAATCACCAGTGCTGCTGGCAGGTGCTTGCCATTAGCCTGGTTTTTCCGCCAGTGGATGTATACATCCTGCCCCAAGGCGGATGGAAATATGCCAACTCGGGTACGAGTCTTTATTTGACCCCGATAGTTGCCCATGTTACGGATCCCAGTATCTGGATCTTTCGTGATCCAGTGGGAACAAGTGGTGTAGGGTGCGTTGTCGAACCCGGGCGTTGAGATGGGCACAGGCAGTATATCGAGCCCAACATCGTCTTGATTTAATTCATCGTCCGTATAGACAAGCTCCTGGCAGGGCGCCTCCTCAACGATCTCAGGATCAATGGGATGAGCCGTGGCCTCGCTCCATTTCTTCTCCATCTCTTCAGGACCATTACACCCCATCCCAAGCTCATAGATGCATTGTGAACCGGCCAAGGCTCCAACGACCACCGGAATGTCATATTTGTGACCTTTACTGTCAACCACATTTTCGAAGAGAAAAGCCTTGCGCTCTTCATCCCGCAGCCCCCCCCGATACTGCCACCGCACCAGAGGATGGAGCTCGGTGTTTTTGTTGATCTCCTGGCG
>DATHRQ010000140.1:0-2119 GCA_035465095.1 Anaerolineales bacterium
TACCATCTGGCCCTATCATGCCATGCTGGGCGGCATTGGCCATGCGTTGGTCTCCTCGGTTGAAGAAGCGCTTTTCTTCCACTCCATCGCCCGCAATGCTCAATATGACATCGAGATCAAGGGCGACAGGCCCTTTACCGAAAACTACTCGGTCGTCGGTCCCGAAGTGCTGACAGGGCCCATGGGCGAGACGTTGGGGACTCACAACACGAAATTCATCGAACAACTTCAACAATTCGACAGACTCATCATCGCCGGGCAGGCCAAGTCCCATTGCGTGGCGTGGACTGTTCAGGATCTGCTCAACGATATCAACGAAGTTGATTCAGAACTCGCAAAGAGAGTTTATCTGCTCGAGGATTGTTCGTCGCCGGTTGTCGTCCCGGATGTGGTCGATCATACGGATGCGGCCAATGAAGCCTACGAAAGATTCGCAAATGCGGGGATGAATATTGTGAAATCCACGCAATCAATCTCCAGCCTCTAATCACTTATCGTAAACACACTCCATGAATCGAGAAAATGATGTCCATTTTCGATAAAAAACGCCTTACCAACGAAACCTTCAAACTCGATATCGAGCGCATGCGCGAAGGCTGGTATTCAGATAAATACTTTGAGAACATCGGCCGCATGCTGGAAGCACTGTCAGCAGAGGGATACACGTATTCAGGCGAGCATCACAATCTGCCCGTCGGCGTTTCCCCCGAGGGCATCGCAGTCGGTGACATCGAAGTGGAGATGCAGTGGTTCACGCGTCGCGTTGGGAACACCATCGTTGTGGGCGTGGATAAAGCCCTGGAGATGCTCAGGCTCTGCACGGGGTATTGGGAAGGCGACACCTTTATCGACACATCAGACCAACTCGAAGTGTGGGCCGTCCACGATGGAGTGACCGTCAAATCTGATGGCAACCCGTTGAACGCCGAGCCTGTCATCAAGGTGCGCGGACGTTACCGCGATTTCGCGCTGCTCGAAACGCCGACACTTGGCGTTCTCACCCGCTCGAGCCGCGTGGCGACCAACGTCTACGAAACGCTCATGGCGGCGCGCGGCAAACCGGTCTTGTTCTTCCCTGCGCGTTTTGATCTGCACGAAGTCCAGGCTGCCGACGGCTACGCCTATAACATCGCCATCGAACGTTTCAACATGGATTTCTCACATCGTGTTGGATCATTCGTCTCGACCGATGCGCAGGGGGACTGGTGGGGCGGCGCGGGCGGCGGGACGGTTGCCCATGCCGCGATAGCATCCTTCCTTGGCGACACAGCCGAAGCCATGATGCAGTTCTCGCGCATCCTGCCTGCCAACATTCCGCGCATTGCGCTGGTCGATTTCAATAACGATTCCGTGCGCGATACCCTGCGCGTTATGGAAGCCATGTTTAACAAACATCGGGAATTGATCGATCTGGGCGATGAAGCCGAAGCGGAAAAATATAATTTATACGGTCTGCGCCTGGATACCAGCGGGAGTCTGCGCGATGTGGCCGTGGAGCCGCTCGGAGACGCTTCACTCGATCTGGGCGTCAACCCGCGGTTGGTCTTCACCGTCCGTCAGGCGTTGGATAATGCCTGGGAAAGCTGGAGCCTGCCGGACGTTTGGAAAGACGCGGCGCGTGCGTACTGCCGCAATGTCAAGATCGTGGTCTCGGGCGGGTTCAACCCTGAAAAGATCCGCCGCTTCGAAAAGTTGGATGTCCCCGTGGATATTTATGCGGTCGGGTCGTCGCTGTTCAATAACAATGGCGGCACGGTCACCGATTTCACTGCGGACGTGGTGCGCGTGAAGGTGCATGGCGATTGGGTGGACATGCCCAAGGTGGGACGCAGGCCGTTGACGAACCCGAATTTGGAGAGGGTGTGGTAATTGTTATTCGCCAAGAATCGTCGGGATGAATTCCAGCATCTCGTCTCTTACCTGACGGAAAACTGCCATCTGTTCCTCATGCGTTCCCTCGGCTTTGGCCGGGTCCACAAACCCGTGATGGAGGCGTTTGCCTGCCTTCCCCGTCCAGACGGGGCATTCCTCTGCCGCGTCGTCGCAGACCGTTACAACGATATCAAAGTCCTTCGTTGGCAGTTCATCGATGTGTTTTGAAAGGCCGCTAGGGGCAATG
>DATHRQ010000141.1:0-2076 GCA_035465095.1 Anaerolineales bacterium
CGATCAAATCTGGGAACTGACCCTCGGCGGAGGCGAGCCGTCGGCTCTCTCGCTGCGCACCACCTTCGGCCTGCGTGCCAAGTCCATGCGCATTTTTCCACGCTTCGGCAAAAACGGCGCCACGGTTACCGACCCGTCAGACTTTGCCCTGCCGCCGACCATCCGCCGATTTTATCCCAACTTTCACATCATCGAATATTCACCGTTACCCAACATAGACGTATCCTGCGAACATTGGGTTCCAGAGTCAAACGCCATCAGCGGGCGTATGACCGTGGTGAACAAGACAAGCTCCACCCGAAACATCCGTCTGGAAATGTGTGCCCTGCTCTCTCACATCGATGGAAGCAGCATGACACCCAAACAGATGCAAATGATCAACATCCTCGCCGGCCACACAGGCGGCATTTTCCCTGTCATTTACATGACCGGCGGCCCCGCACACGGTTCCGGCCCACATCCCTCGCTCTCCCTGGACTTAGAATTGGGTCCCGGTGCGACACGTCAATTGACCTGGACGCAGGCCGCCACAGAAGATTTGCAGACCTCGTTCGACCTCGCGCGTCAGGTCGCGGCACGTGCCTGGGAGGCGGAACGTGTACGGCTCGAACTCTTCAACACCAGCCAGACCATCGATATTCAGACCGGCGACAAGGATTGGGATGCGGCCTTCGCATTGAGTCAATCTGTGGGTTTCAGCTTGTTGTTCCCACCTAATAAACATTTGCTGAACCCATCATTCGTCTCGGCACGCGGTCCCGATAACGGGTATTCCCCCAAAGGCGACGGCAGCGACTATCCCTCCTCATGGAACGGACAGACTCCGCTCGAAGCCTATTATCTTGCAAATGTTCTGCCTGCTTCGCAGATCGCGCAGGACCTTATAAAAAACTTCATCACCGTGCAAAACGAAGATGGAACAATAGACGGCAAGCCCGGCCTGGCCAGTCAGCGCGGACGCTACCTTGCCGCGCCGATGCTGGCAGGGATGGCATGGCAGGTATATGAATCAGAGGAAGATGAAGAGTTTATCGAAGAGGTCTTCCCGTATTTATATAAATTCTTCTGGTCGTGGTTCTCGCCCGAAAACAACGAAGACGGCGATGGTCTTCCGCAATGGAGGAATGTATTGCAATCCGGGTTTGAAGACAATCCATTGTTCGATGCCTGGCATGAATGGTCGTTGGGCGTGAATATCGCGCAGGTCCACAGCCCATCGCTGGAAGCGATGCTGTACAACGAAGCCGCAGCCCTCATCAAAATGGCTGAGCAGCTTGAACAGCATGACGTTCTGCCCCTGCCCCATGAACAAGCCGCGAAATTGCGCGCATCGATCGAATCCACGTGGCAGGTGCGCACGGGCTTATATCACTATCGTGACCGAGAAACAGGCTCGAGTTTGACGGGAAAGGTTTTAGCAAAGCAGACCGGCTCCGGCACGATCTCGACCAGGTTGAAGTTCGAGGCGCCGATCCGCTTATTGGTGGAGGTGCAGACCCAAAGTCCGGCGGCGGAGCGGCCCGAGATCCGCATCCATCAGTTCGTCACCAAGGCGCCGGACGAGGTCGTATCCGGCAGCGATTATCAATGGCGCAACAATGGTCTGGTGTATACCACAAAGAATGTGTATCCGAAACTTGCGAAGGTTGTGGTGAAGGGGCTGGGAGACGAGGATACGGTCACGGTCAGCACGCTCGATTTCACGACCGAGGATCATACGCTCTTCACGCCGCTGTGGGCCGGCGTGCCCGACGAACAACAGGCGCAGACCATGATCGGACGTGCGCTGCTGGACCCGAAGCGCTTCCAGCGTCCGTTCGGGATTCCCGCCTGCCCGGCTCTCGCTTCGCGTGCGCCTGAGGCTGACTCTGTTTCACTAGCCGTTCACCTGCCCTGGAACCTGTTGATCGGCGAAGGCCTGCTGAGATACGGATTCCGCTCCGACGCAGCTCGTTTGGTGGCACACATAATGACGGGCATCATCCAAAATCTGAAAGAGAACCGCGCCTTCTACGCGCACTACCACGCCGAAAAAGGGACGGGCATCGGCGAGCGCAACGCCCTGAGCGGACTCGC
>DATHRQ010000142.1:0-5840 GCA_035465095.1 Anaerolineales bacterium
TTTGATAAATTCAGCGTATTCGACATGCCTCTGCTTGCCACAGGCGAGGAAGATCTGTATTTTTCCATCAGCCCCTCGCCCTATATGACCCAACGACAACTGCGCGCCATCCTTTACGACCATATTTACATCCGCCGCACGCCCGAACCCGACTACACCAAACTTGAACCGCAGGAGCTGGACTGGCTAAGGAAATACTATCGTAACAATCAAGACCACGCACTTGGGGTCGGCAAATTGAAATTCAATCTCTGGTTCCCCGAAAGAGGAAACGATTCATGACAGACCTCATCGACAAACTCATCGAAGAGATCGGGCCCGGTCACATGGCAAGCACCGCCTACGACACAGCATGGACAGCGCGCCTCGGCGAAATCGATTGGAGCATCAGCAGTCAATCGCTGGCGTGGCTTGTTGAAAATCAGTTACCGGACGGCTCATGGGGAGCGCTCAGGCCAGTGTACTATCATGACCGTGTGCTTTGTACGCTTGCCGCCATGATCGCACTCACCTATCGCGGACGCCGCGGGCACGATAAGGTGCAGGTTGAAAATGGGAGGCTTGCCCTGGAGCGGATCGTAAGCGGCGCAACGCGGGAACTCCAGGCTGACCCCAACGGAGCAACCGTCGGCTTTGAAATGATCGCGCCCACTCTGGCAGAAGAAGCAGAACGGCTGGGTCTCATCAGGAACCAGGGAGATAACATCCTGGGTCGTTTATCCAAACAGCGCGCGAAGAAACTTTCGTATTTAAAAGGCAAGATGATCAACCGCCATGTGACGATGGCGTTCTCCGCTGAAATGTCCGGCATCGACGGACAGCACATGCTGGATATCGAGAACCTGCAGGAAAGTGACGGGTCAGTCGGTGTCAGCCCATCCGCGACTGCTTATTTCGCCACATACGTCAAACCGGGTGATGAGGCATCCCTGAATTACCTGCGTTCCATCAGAAATCCTGACGGCGGGATGCCCAACGTGGCCCCGTTCGATGTCTTCGAGATAGGATGGACGCTGTGGAATTTGAGCCTGATCCCTGATCTGAATCACACAGACAAGCTCAAACCGCACCTGGAATTTTTGTCCAGTGCATGGCAGCCCCAGGTTGGCATAGGCTTTGCATCGGGGTATTCCGTTAAAGACAGCGACGATTCAGGCCTTGTTTACGAAACCCTGTTACGCTATGGTTTCGAAAAAGACCTGGCGGGCGTGTTGGCATATGAAGAGGAAGGCCACTTCCGATGTTTCGATCTGGAGGTCAACCCATCCATTAGCGCCAACATACACGTGCTGGGAGCGCTCGCACAATCAGGCCTGGACAAGACCAATTCGTCGGTTGAGAAGGTGCTGGGATTCCTGCGCAGGTCAAAAGAGAAACACCTCCCATTCTGGGCAGATAAATGGCACTCATCGCCGTACTACGCTACCGCACACGCCATTATTGCGTGCGCCGGTGTCGATAATGAGTTGGTATCAAAATCTGTGGAATGGATAATAAAAACACAAAATCAGGACGGCTCCTGGGGCACCTACCTTTCCACCGCAGAGGAGACCGCCTACGCACTCCAGGCCCTGTGGGTCTGGGATCAAAAGGTCGCCCGTATCCCCAGCGATGTTTTGAAAAATGGCGCCCGCTGGCTCAGAGAGCACATGGATGATCCCTACCCTCCGTTATGGATTGGCAAATGTCTGTATCGCCCCAATCTTGTCATACGCTCTGCAATCATTAGCGCACTGGCATTGACTGAATAACCCATGAAAAGGTTTTTAGACACCATCCTGAACGTCCCCGTTTCCGACCCCGACGACGCCCGCCGCCGAAGGGTATTGAATATATTATTGGTGGGCACGTTTGGCGCAATCATCGCTGGCCTCCTGGCAATCCTCGTCGGTTCATTCCTTACAGAAACCGGAATCAGTGAACCCGAAACACAATTATTGGTGGGCGGCATCCTCGTAACCACATTTGGCATTCTGGGAATCTATCAGATCAACAAGCGCTGGTCTGGCCGTTGGGCTGCATTACTGTTCCTGTTGTTCCTTACCCTCATTTTCACATTTACCGATACACCCGAAGAACTCTCAAACGGGCGTTCCCTGTTCATATTCACTCTTCCAATCGCAATCTCGAGCCTGATCCTTCTTCCACCGGCAAGTTTTCTCTTTGCAACAATCAGCAGCGGGATCGTCGCATGGCTTGCCTTATCCATCGGGCAGCCCATCAATGCCTTTGCAGTCATCGGTTTCTTCATGCTGGCATTGGTCTCCTGGCTTTCGGCCCGCAGTTTGGAAAGCGCACTGAAGGAATTGCGGGTGATCAACGCGGATCTGGACCAGGTCGTCACCAAGCGTACACAGGCGCTCGCAGAATCCCTGAATCGCGAACGGGTGGAAGCCGGGCGCAGTCAGGCCATCCTGAACTCCATCGTCGACGGCGTGATCGTCTTTGACAGGCAATGGAATGCGACACAGGCAAACCCCGCCATCCGGGGCATGTTCGGGCTTCCGCTGGATATGATCGTGAACAGGAACTTTCGTGAACTGATCGAGCACCCCAATCTTTCTGACCAAAGCCGGCAGTTGCTGCTCGCCATGATCGAACATGACACACAGCCATTCGGTTTCCGTATTGAATGGGGCAACAAAACACTTTCCGTCAGCGCATCACAGGTTTACGACCAGCGCGAAAATGGCAGCGTCAACATAGGCACGGTGACCGTCTTCCGCGACTTTACCCATGAAGCCGAAGTGGAAAGACTAAAAAGCACCTTTGTCGCCATCGTATCGCACGAATTGCGCACACCCCTTAACGCCATACTCGGCTACGCTGAAATGTTCAAAGAGGCCGTATACGGCCCCATGAATGACAAGCAGGTCAACATGGCCGAACGCATCATAAATAATACCCGTCGTCTGCTTGGCCTGATCAACGATCTGCTCGATCAGGCGCAAATGGAGGCTGGAAAACTGACAATAGATCTGGGGCCGGTAAAGCCATCTGAGCTGCTTGACACCATGCACGGACTCATGGACAAAACCGCTACAGACAAAAACCTGAGGCTGACCAGTGAAATCGACGACAGCCTGCCCGAAACCCTGATCGCAGACGGGGAGCGTTTGCAGCAGATACTCGTCAACCTGATCTCGAATGCCATAAAATTTACCGACCTGGGTGAGGTCAGCGTCAGATTGTTCCGTTCGGATTTTGCCAAATGGGGCATTGAAGTCACCGATACGGGACGCGGCATACCGGCGGCGGAACTTCCCCACATCTTCGAAACCTTCCGTCAGATAGAAGGTACTGCGACACGCACCAAAGGCGGGTTCGGTCTGGGCCTTGCCATCGTCAAACAACTGGTCAACCTAATGAACGGCGATATCAAAGTATCGAGCGCGATCGACAACGGAACAACATTTTCGATCACGCTCCCTTTGGTGACCCCGTAGTTTTGAATAAAACTTTAAGGAAAAATCATGAGAGAACTGGCTTTAATCATCGAAGACGATGAAGACCTTGTCAACATCTTTGCCGAGGCGCTGCGCGGTGTTGGATACGAAATCGAATTTGCAGTGGATGGGAAAATAGCCCAGGAGAGGATGAGAAACGAGCCTGTCCCCTACCTCATTCTGCTCGACATGCACCTCCCGCATATTTCAGGAGCCGACCTCCTGGCTGAAATGAAAGAAGACGAACGATTCGCAGACACAACCATCATCATCACCACCGCGGACGCCCGCATGGGCGAAACGTATGGCCATCAGGCTGATTTTGTTCTGATCAAGCCGATCTCCTTTGTTCAGCTTCGGGATTTGACGGCACGGTTGAAGCCGCAAAAGTAAAAGTAGAACGCCAGGAAATTTGGCAATTTCCTGGCGTTTTTTCGTTTAATCGTAATACGGATAACAGGGGAACGCATCCCCGTTTGGTGTCTCCACTTCCACAGGCCAATCGGAATCGAGAATCGAATAGGCATCCAGTTGTTTGTCGATCCCTGCAAACGCCGAATCTGCGAACACCCGCGAAAGATGAAATGACTGCCAAGGGTAATCCGCCTGACTACGACGATCATTCCGTTTGCAGACCAGTGCCGCACCGATTTTCTCGCGCACCTTTTCAGGCAGCGCCTCATTGGTAAATCCTGCGACCAAAGCCGGGACGGCGTCATCGGAAAGGTCGAGGAAGTATTGCGCATCCAGGCTGGGGCGTCCCCGTGGAAGGGTTTCGCCAGCCGGGCCGCTCAGTTCGCGCTGAATATTTTGTTTGACGATGAAACCATCCACATTCAGCAGGCCAAGCGAGATAACAAATCCCAAGGCCGCCAAAACCATCGTCAACCCGATGGCTCTTTCCCGGCGGAGAATCTCAAGGACGACCACGGCTATAAGCAGCAGCGCCAGCCAGATCATGAACACGTGAGTATAGGTGCGCAGCCGTGAAAAGCCGTAGGCAAACTCATACAGCACCAGCCGTTGAAAAGCGGAGATCAACATCACGATCACCAATCCGACCAGAATTGCTCCGAGCACTGAGAACGTTTTGCGCTGCGCATCCGTTTCACGGCGGGTAATTGCGCCCAACCCCAGCAGCATCAGCAAACTAAAGAAAGCCACGGTCACAAGTTCTCCAAAGCCTCGGCGAGCATACTCTGAAAATGTATACCCTTCGATGCCGATATTGGTTTGTCCGCCGAAGAAATATTGGAACTGGATCACGACGAACGCCGCAAACAGGAGCAGGACGCTACCCAGCACGATGGTCGCCTCGGTAAACCCAAGGAAGGGTGAACCGATCGATTTTTCACTCACTTCCTCATCAGATTTTTGCGCGGCGTGCAGGAACGCCCCGGCAATCGCATACGCAAAGACGAGAATGTAGACGAGCCTGAAAATATATTCGGCCAAATTATCGATGTTGAACAGATCGATGAATGCTTCAAATCGGTTTTCAAAGATGGGATCAGCAGCCGACAAAAGAGAGGCGCAGATGGCGATGACAGGAATCGCGATGACAATGCCACGCACGATCGGCCAGATGCGTCCCTCCCGCTTCTTACCAGCGGACGGCTGCTCCTTCTTCACGTCCGCATTGAACCAAATCGGACGGGCGAGCATACTGCCAAACAGACGCAGGTAGCCGAGCAGATAATCGAACAAATCAAATTTTGTCCACTGGCCGTTGAGATAGGTGATGGCAAAGACGCCCATGAGAAAAAGGGTCATCGCGACAGACAGGACGACCGTCATCGGCTCCTGGCGGAAAAAAGTCACAGCGGCCAGAAAAGCGATGGGGATCAGCAGCAGGCTCGAGCGGCGTGAGAGGCGCAGCCCGTCCGTTTTGAGCAGGTAAATCCCTGTCCCGAGGACCAATGCCACATAAATGAATAAGTTGATGCCGGGCGGTTTCTCCCAGAAAAGGAAGTCGAATGCCCAGCCGAGCAGGATGACGATGAGCCAAAAGCGATTTGGGTTGGCTTTCATGCAAAACCTCCAATTAATTTTCGCAAACTATACTGCCTCGGAACTTTCGGAGTCTATCAAAAGGTATCAGGTTTTGGCAATTTGGATTCAGGGAGCTAAGTGCCCCAAAGGGGTATGCTCCTGAAGGCGCCAGCAAGCTGGCTGAGTCCATAGGACATTACAACTTGGTGAGAATTAAATCGGGGCTATTGACATTCGTTTTGAAATGTGACATACTACGAGCATCATTCAGGGGACTATACATCAATCGCCATTCTTTAGAAAGGAGGAGGTGATGTCTCAAATGGATAGTAGTATTAAACCCAGCGCTGTGGCATCCCTCCTCAAATAAGAAGGAAGCCGCAGCGCGCCACGGAAGCCGTC
>DATHRQ010000143.1:0-2820 GCA_035465095.1 Anaerolineales bacterium
ACCCGAAATGTTGAACTTTTCATAGAACTCATCGGGCGTGATGAACGTACCGCTATACATCGCAAGCACCATGGCGACAGCTGCCGCGCCGCAATCGTTGTGACGGCTGTCTGCGCCCGCGCCCAGTTGGGAGATGTAGGGTGTGTTGAGAAGCGAGACGGGTTGCAATGCGCTTTCCAACTCGTAATCCTTGGTGCGCCCGGTTTCCAAATTTTCCACCCGATACTTGATGGGTTCAGGCTCGTATTTGCCCTCCTCTTCCGGATCGTCATCGGGTTTGGGAGCGGGCGTGGTATCCGATTCGTCGTCTGGATCAGGTGCGGGCGAGTCTGGATCGGGCATTTCGGGACGTTTCCCCGTCTCCGCCTCCTGGATCGTTATGCTTGTTACCTCGACGTGAAGCGGATCCCAGCCCACCCATACGGGGCGTCTCCAGTCCTCCTGGGCGATGGCATCCTCGATCAGCTTGATACGGTCCTCAGACAGGCTCCAGCGGATGCCGGTCGTCAATCCATTCTTTTCGGCGGCAGCCAGAAGATGCAGCATGAAGTGGGTCTTGGCCGTGAAGGGCCGGTCGTCATCCCAGACGTCGGCTGCCAGCGCTTCTTTTGTGCCGTCGGCCGCAGTCACATTGTGAAAGCCGTACCTGACCTTGCTCGCGCCTGCCTTGTACGCCGCCAGTTGGTCCTTGGGCGAGCGCCAGGCTTCCTGAATGCGCGGACGGTATCCGTAACTCTCCAGCTCGCTGAGCACCGACTCCATGCGCGGCCGTATGGATGGATAAAGTTCCAGTATTTTGGTTGCGTTGCGTTGAATGCGGTCGGATTCTTTCATGAAATTTCCTCCTCGTTGTGTGCATTATAGGGTAACGGCGGTGGGCAGATATTTTTCGTACAAGCTTGCCATGTGATGATCGATGTGACCGACCAGCATGTAGATTAACGCCCGCACGCTGACGGGAAATCCGCTGGCTGTGCCGCGCCGGTCTGCAATTTCTTCATTCATGTTTTGTATAGCCAGAATGTTTGCGCGGCGTAAATGTTCGAACTCGGTGATCAGGTCGCCGAGCGCATACTGATCATAACCCGCTTCACGGACGTAGTCATCCTGCTCCATGCCCGGCAGAGGCGTTGGGTCGTTTCGAGAGACGCACAGCAAGCGGTAAGCAAAGACGCGCTCCACATCGTTGAGATGGCCCATCACCTCCTTGATCGACCATTCCCCGGGTACATCGCGGAAGAGGGCTTGTCCGTCTGTCAGATCGCCAAGCCCGGATTTGATTTCCTCGATTTGCAGAGATAACGCTACGAATAGGTCATTCCGATCTTTTGCACGTTGAATATAATCGTTATAAAATTCGTTATATTCGTCCGTCGATGGGGGTGTGATGATATCCATGGGCAAATCTCATTTGTAGAAGGATGTAGGTGGCTTTTGCAAGTATAGCATTTTAATAAGAAACTGAACGCCTGTTATATAATCAAATTATGAAGGAAATTATTGAACGGTTCATGGATGACCCACGGTATCTGAAAAATATAGAATATGGTGAACCGCGTTCAGGACATCCCGAGGGAAAGATCAAATATCATATTGCAGAGCTGGAAAAGAAATTAAGTAAGTTGGCTCCGAAAATCTCTGAAGAACAATATTGGAAATTGAAAATTCTGATCCATGTGCATGATACCTTTAAGGCGGATGCCCTGCCTGATTCTCCGATTGAATCACCGAACAGCCATGCCTCTCTGGCGCGCAAGTTTGCCTCAGAATTCACGGCCGACGAAGACCTGTTGAATATGATCCAATATCACGATGTAAATTACGCCCTGTGGAAGCAGTTTGACCGGGCTGGTTCTTATGACGAAAAGAGATTTACAAGGTTGCTGGAAACCATCGTCGATTGGGAGTTGTTTACAATGTTTCTAATCCTTGATGGCAGCACACAGGGTAAAGACCCTGCAAAATTAACCTGGTTTCTTGACGAAGTGAAAAAAATACAAGGAAATTCAGGTTGACGAAGATTGGATTCTGTAATCCATCAGGTGTTATTTTTTCGCTGTATAATGAGGTCAGACTATGAAACGGAGTTATCCATGACTTCCAATCACAATCGAAACCCCGGTGTACCCCTCGACCTTGACTGGGTGATGGGCGCGCATGTCAACAAGAGCGCTGCCGAGCGGCGTGTAGCCACGCTGCCTCTCCGACGTACTGTCAAAAAGGACTGGCAGGCGGCCTGGTTGCTGCGCGCTGTCACCTGCATCGACCTGACCACCCTTGCTGGCGACGACACGTCTGGGCGGGTGAAACGCCTGTGTGCGAAGGCGAAATATCCCATTCGCCCCGATATGCTTGAGCGGTTGGGGGTGGACGGCGAAAAGATCACCGTCGGTGCAGTGTGTGTGTACCCCAACCGTGTCGCGGATGCGGTCCATGCGCTACAAGGCTCGGACATTCCAGTTGCTTCTGTTGCGACCGGTTTCCCTGCGGGGCAAACGCCACTGCCGCAGCGTATTCAGGAGATCGAGCAGGCTGTGGAAGCGGGCGCACGCGAAATTGACGTGGTCATTGGCCGCTATCATGTGTTGACCGGCGATTGGCAGGCGATGTACGACGAGTTACAGCAATTCCGTGAGGCATGTGGGGAAGCGCACATGAAGACCATCCTTGCGACGGGAGATCTGGGTACACTCAAGCAGATCTACCAGGCCAGTCTGGTGGCGATGATGGCAGGTTCGGATTTCATCAAGACCTCCACTGGCAAGGAATCTACAAATGCCACGCTGGAAGTGAGTCTTGTGATGACGCGTGCCATCCGTG
>DATHRQ010000144.1:0-3354 GCA_035465095.1 Anaerolineales bacterium
TCTGGAGAAATAGTCATGCTTACGTTTGAAAAATTGGTCGGGGAGTTTCGCGAACTGGGTGTGGAAGAAGGGGATGTGCTCTTCATCCACAGTTCCTTTAAATCTTTCGGCGGTGTGGATGGCGGCCCGCAGACGGTGATCGATGCCCTGCTACAGGTCATCGACTCTGAAGGCACGCTCATCATGCCGACGTTCAATTATGATTTTCTGAAAGGCGTTCCCTGGGACTTCCACAACACGCCTTCACAGATGGGCATTCTGACCGAGATCGTGCGCAAGGATCCGCGAGCCAAACGGATGCACCATGCCATTTATTCCATGTCTGCCATCGGCAAACTTGCGGAAGAGGTTGCGTCGCACCGTTCGAGTGACTGTTTCGGCGAGACAACCATCTTCAAGAAGTTCCGCGATTGGGATGCGAAGATTTTGATATTGGGCCTGCCGTACAGCAAAAGTATCACGTTTCTCCATCACTGCGAACAGTCTGCCGGGGTGGAGTATCGTTTCCTGAAGGAATTCAAGGGCACTGTGATCGACGCGCAGGGCAATGCCCATAATGAAACGTATACAATGTTTGTCCGCAATGTGGAGATGGGCGTGGTGCTCGATTTTGAACCCATCGGCGCATTGCTGGATCGTAATGTGGTATCCCGCCAAAACATCGGTGAAGCGGATGTCCGCCTGATGAAATGCCGGGATGTGTTCGATGTGGCGGTGAAGGCGATGAAGGAACACGAGGGGCCGGGCCTGACATACGTCATCGAAACGCCCGAACATGCCCGGGATTGGGTACCCCCGATGAAACCGATCTCATCCTTGAAGGATGTGCTGGCTGAGATCATGCCTTTGCACCGCACCCTCGCTTCAGACGGCACCGACGCTGCGCTCGAAATCATCGGCTCGTATCTCCCCGAAAACGCCAACTACGAGATCGAGACCTACGAACCGCTAAAACCCGTGTGGACCTGGTACGTGCCTGAACGATATGTCGTCCATGAGGCCTACCTCGAAACGGAAGACGGTCAGCGCATTGTCGATTTTAAAGATAATCCATTACATATCGTTTCCTACTCATTGCCAACGGACAAGATCCTGCCATGGTCTGAGCTGGAACCGCATCTTTATTTCAGCGAAAAATATCCGGATGCAATTCCGTGGCAGTTCAAGTATTACGAACGTGACTGGGGATTCTGTTTACCGAAGAATACATTTGACAAGCTGCCGCGCGATAAAAAATATCATGCGGTAATCAAGAGTGAATTTATCACCGACCCCGCGCAGGGATTTAAGGTCTCGACGGCAGTGGTGCACCCGCAGGGCGGATCGGATCCTGCGGCGGGTGAGATGCTTATCATGGCACATGTCTGCCATCCCAACCAGGCCAACGACGATGCCGCGGGCGTGGTAACAGCCATCGAGGTCGCGCGTCGACTCGCTGAAAAACCGCTCCCAATCGGATCGATGAGTGTCCGCTTTTGGTTCGGCCCCGAGACAATCGGCTCGATTGCCTATCTTGCCCACCACGAAAGTTTGATCCCTCATTTGCGCGGCGGCATTTTTATCGAAATGACCGGCAACGACAACACGCTTGCCCTGCAGCACACGCGGCAGGATACCGATATACTGGACCGTATCGGTCAGTTCGTTCTGTGGCAGCGCGGCGGCGAGTTCCGTGAGGGCAAATTTACCGAGATCATCAACAATGACGAGCGCGTACTCAATGGTCCCGGCGTGAACGTGCCGTGCCTCTCCATCAGCCGCTTTCCCTACCCTGAATATCACACCACCGAAGATAACCTGAATATCATTCACGAGGATAAACTGCAGGAAGCCGCAGATGTGATCGAAGAGATCATTCGCATTTATGCCAGCAATTACATCCCCAAGGGTACCTTCCGTGGGCCGGTTTTTCTGAGCGGCAACGGGTTATGGGTGGACTGGCGCGAGAACTGGGACCTTAATCGCGCCATCGAAAAGATCATGATGCGGCTCGAAGGCGAACATACGGTCTTCGATATCGCCGAACAGGTCGGTCTCGATTACTGGATGGTGCGCGAATACGTCGAAAAATTCAAGGCAAAGGGATTTGTGACGCCTCTTCCCATTCCATCAGAGGTCCAGACTTCCTAGCCACAGGGATCACTGAGCCCTTTGAGAGAATTCTCAGATTCTCTGTGGACTCTGTGGCAAAATTATTATTATGATGAAAAATGTAGTTGCCATCATTCAGGGACGAATGTCTTCGTCACGTTTGCCCGGCAAGGTCCTGGCAGACATTGCCGGGCAACCCATGCTGCTGCGCGTCTTCGTGCGGACCTCGCGGGCTGCTTCTGTTTCTGAAACCCTGTTCGCCACGACGACCGATCCTGCTGACGACCCTGTGGCCGAATACTGTGACTTCAGCGGAATCCTCTTCACACGCGGCAGTCAATTTGACGTGCTCGACCGTTACTACCAAGCTGCCAAATCAGCCAAAGCAGATGTTGTCGTCCGCATCACCGCCGATTGCCCTGTCATTGACCCTGAACTGATCGATAACGTGGTCAACTCCCTTCTCGAAGATGAATACGACTTCGTCTGTAATCGTCTACCGCCGCCATATCCTCGCACCTATCCCATTGGCTTAGATGTGGAAGCCTGCACGTTCAAAGTCCTTGCCAAGGCATGGAAGGAGGCCAAAGAACCCCAGCACCGCGAACACACCATGCCTTACTTCTACGAAGGCGTAAAACTGACACGTCAAAGCCGAACTCTCGAAACGGGAACATCCCCCCGCGGATATAATATCGCCCTGCTCCATCACACCACCAATTTCGGCGACTATCGCTGGACGGTTGACACCCCTGAGGACTTGGAGTTCATGCGTCAGGTCTACAGTCACTTCAATGGACGAGATGACTTCACCTGGAAAGAAGTATTGGATTTGGTTCACGACAATCCTGAATTGATGAAGATCAATGCAGATGTGCAGCATAAGACACTGAAAGATGTTGACAAAAGAGCACTAAAATAACATGTCGTTGCGAGGAGTGGCGCAAAGCGCCACGACGAAGCAATCTCAAGTAACCAGCAAATATGAGATTGCTTCGGGCTTCGCCCTCGCAAAGATATATTTGTTATTGAAGTTATGCCCCTTATAACCCTCTTCTCCGCGCCCAAACCCTTCACCGATCCGCACATCGCGATGATCCAACGCAACGCGATCCAGTCATGGACTCTGCTCCCCGATGTCGAAGTCATTTTGCTTGGCGAAGAGACAGGGATCGCCGAAACAGAAAAAGAGCTGGGCGTAAAACATATCCCTGAGGTTGTATGTAATGAAGCTGGCTTGCCGCTGATCTCGTCCATGTTTCA
>DATHRQ010000145.1:0-4605 GCA_035465095.1 Anaerolineales bacterium
ATGACCATCAACGAGAAGAATGAAGAGCGTATCGCCACCATGACCGGCGAAATCACCCGCAGGTTGTGGCGCAAATTTGAACGCTGGTCCAAGGCGAATCGCAAAAAGAACTATGTGCCTCGAAAAGACCGAAGACGTCCATAGAAAAGTCCGCTCACATGAGCGGACTTTTCTTACATCTTTTCCAAAATTTCAGCAGCGTTTTTCAACCGCTCCAACACCTTTTCCCTGCCCACAACCTCCATCGACTCGAACAACGGCGGGCTGACCTTCTGCCCGGTGATCGCCGTCCGCAGCAGGCCAAACACCTGCCCCGCCTTATAGCCGCTTTCTTCCACATAGGCGCGCATCGGCGGTTCTCCCGTCGCGTGGGTCAATTCAGGCAGACCCGAAAAGACCTCGATCGCCTTGCGAGCGATCTGCGCAGACTGCTTCGCGTCCAAGCCTTTGGCAACCAACTCTTCGGGGGCAGGCTCGACATTTTCCTTGAAGAAGAAACTTGCAAACTTAAGACAATCGTCCAATGTGACGAGTCGCTCACGGATCAACGGTGTCACCTTGAGCAGCGTTTCATCATCGACCGATAAACCTGCTTCTGTAAAATAAGGCTTGATCCTGGCTGACAGGTCTTCGGTCGTCAGGAGGCGGATATGCGTCCCATTGAAATGATCCAGTTTTTGGAAGTTGATCGCGGCCGGCGAGGGGGTCAGCGAGTCGATACTGAATCGCTCCACCATCTGGTCGAGGGTCATCACGTCGTCTTCTGCCACGCCCCATCCCATCAATGCGATCCAGTTGAGCACACCTTCAGGGATGTACCCCAGGCCATCCAGGTCCTCCACAAAGATCGAATGCCCGTCCTTGATCGCCTGCGTCGATTCGCGCTTGCTCATCTTGCCCTTACCGCTCGGCTTAAGAAACACGGACAGGTGAACCCAGACTGGCTCGTCCCAGCCAAAGGCGCGGACAATGTTGACGTGCAATGGAAATGTAGGCAGCCACTCGGAACTGCGCAGAACGTGTGTGATTTTCATCTCATGGTCGTCCACCATGGCGGCCAGATGATAGGTCGGCAGCCCGTCAGATTTCATCAGGACATAATCGTCGAGATATTTGTTCTCCGTGACAATGTCGCCGCGCAGATGATCGTGCGCGACCGTTGCACCTTCCTGCGGCATCTTGAAGCGGATGACGTGCTTTTCGCCTGAGGCGACACGTTTGGCCGCGTCATCAGAAGCGATCACACGGCACAGACCATCATATTTCACGCGGTCCACTTTTCGCGCCCGCTGTTCCTGTCTGCTTTTCTCCAACCGCTCGGGGGAACAAAAGCACGGATATGCGCTGCCTTTTTCAACAAGAAGATCAGAATAGCTTTTATAAATCTCACGCCGTTCTGTTTGACGATAGGGACCGTAAGGTCCGCCGTGCAGCGGAGATTCGTCCGGTGTTATCCCCAACCAATCCAGACTGCGCATGATCCCCTCTTCGGAGCCGGGCACAAAACGTTTCTGGTCGGTATCTTCAATGCGCAAAATAAATTGTCCGCCCGATTTACGGGCAAGAAGGTAACTGAACAATGCCGTGCGGGCGCTCCCCAAATGAAAGGGGCCCGTCGGCGATGGGGCCATACGTGTTCTTGCGGGTTTCAAGATAAAACTTCCTCCAAAATCATGTCGATGCTAAAAATCCAACTGTTTATGACGCATGGCCACGCTTTCCACGAGACCGATGCCCAACATAAGCGATGTGAGTCCGCTGCCACCATAACTGATAAACGGCAAGGGCAGGCCGGAGACCGGCACAATGTTCAAATTCACTCCAATATTGACCATGCCCTGGAAAAATATAAGGGTCGCCACACCGTATGCGATCGTCATTCCGGCAACATCGTATGCCTTTTGTGCAACCCGCAGACAACGCCAAATCAGCAGGACGATAACGATGATTACAAACAACGCTCCTACCAGTCCGAACTCTTCAGAGATGGCCGAAAAAATAAAATCTGTATGCCTCACTTTGAGAAAGCGCAACTGCGTCTGCGTGCCATGCCCGTAACCGCTTCCGAACCATCCGCCTGAGCCGATGGCGATCAACGCCTGCTGCACGTTATAGGTCGCGCCGAAGGTGGCGTTTGGATCCGGCAGAATAAAAGTCACGATGCGCTGCTGCTGATATTCCTGCAAAAACGGCACCCGGACTCCGGCCACAGATAGGATCGTAATAGTCAATATAAGCAGGAAGCCAATACCGCCAAACAAGAGGATGTGCTTCAACTGCATCCCATTGAACCACAGCAACGACGCCAAGATGAACATCAGCACGACTACGTTACTCAAGTTCGGTTGAAGAAGAATCCATATGGCGAGCCCCATCACCCAGAGAAATGCAGAGAAGATCCAGCGCAGATCACGCTTCTCGTTCTGGGTGCGGTCAAAATATCTTGCCAGAAGAAGTATGACCGCTATCTTTGCAAATTCCGTCGGTTGAACGAACAGCACGCCCACCTGAAACCAACGGGCTGCACCAAACACCTCCTGGGCGCTCAGAAACAGGGAGAAAAGGAGAATGCTCATCACAAAGAAAATGGGCTTGTAGATCGATATCCAAAAGTGATAATCAATTGCCGCCACGACGAAGATGAGCACCAACCCGGCCAGGGCAAAGTAGATCTGACGATTGATGAGGGGCAAAAGTTCTTCATTCCCCGCAATTGCCGAACGGATCATGGTCGTGCCAAAAGCCGTGGCAAGTACTACGGCGCCCAGCAGCCAGAAATCAAAGTGCCGCCAAGAGAGGTTTTGCAGCATAAACCAGTTATCTGGCTTTGGTCTTCCGTTTTGCGCGGCGGCGAGGCACGCGCTTGATGGGAATATCGGCAACCAGTCTTTGTGAACGGCCGTCGTGTTCGAGGCCAAACTCCATTGCCTTCGCATCGATATCGACATGACGGCTGATCGTGGCAACCAGATCGTCCCGAAGCGATTCAAGTTCAGAGGGAGTCAGATCCGTACGGTCATGGATGAGGACGAGTTGGAGGCGCTCCTTGGCGCTCTCTGCGCTGGCTTTCTTCCCGAATAGTTTATCGAAAAAAGACATCTTACTTCCTCCCCGCCAGTTTCTGGATGCGTTCCCACAGACTTCCAGAACTGTCCAGATCGAGGAAGGGAACTTCCTCGCCTACGATACGGCGGGCAATATTACGAAACGCCTGCCCTGCCTTGCTTTTTGGGTCGGCAGAGACCGGCGCGCCGCGGTTTGATCCCACGATTACGCCCTCATCCTCCGGAACAATGCCCAGCAGTTCTATCGCCAGCAGATCGAGAACATCGTCCGGCGACAACATGTCATTTTTCCTGACCATGGATGGATTCAAGCGGTTCAAAATCAACGACCCCGGGCCTTTGCCCTCCGCCTCGAGAATTCCGATGACGCGGTCAGCATCCCGTACCGCACTGACTTCAGGATTTGTGATGACCACAACGCGGTCTGCGGGGGCTATGGCATTTTTGAACCCGCGCTCGATACCGGCCGGAGAATCGATCAGTACGTAATCGCATTCAGAACGCAGGTCGTTTACAAGTCGTTTCATATCGGTGGCTGAGACTGCATTTTTATCACGGGTTTGGGCCGCGGGTATAAGAAAGAGCCCGGATAGTTTCTTGTCACGGATCATTGCCTGTTTCAATCGGCAGCGCCCCTCCACAACATCGACAATATCGTAAACGATGCGGTTTTCAAGACCCAAAATTACGTCCAGATTGCGAAGGCCGATATCGCCGTCGATGCAGACCACTTTCGCCCCATTGGCCGCCAGGGCAACAGCAATATTTGCAACTGCGGTGGTTTTACCGACCCCGCCCTTTCCGGATGTAATTGTGATGATCTCTGATGTCATAGAGTATTCCTATTGTCTGTGATTATCCGGCGGACCAGTTTTCCACCAATAATTTTCCGTTGTCGTTGATACGAGCCAATTGCGGTTTTGCCGATCCATACGCGATCGTTGCAGGCGCGACTTCGTCGGCGATACGCAGCTGCATGGGTGCCAGGTCCAACGCGCAAATAACGGCTTCGCGGTTGCCGTCCGAACCGGCATGCGCCATGCCGCGCAGGCGACCCCAGATGATAATTGTTCCTTCTGCAACGATCTCTGCGCCAGGATTCACGTCGCCCAGAACAACAACATGCCCGGCAAATTCGATCCGTACCCCAGAGCGTAACGTCCGGTCGAGAAAGAGCGCCGTCCCTTCGCCATGCGCCTCAACACCAAAATCGACGGCCTCCTGGGGACGCGGTTTCGAGATGCGGGTGGCAAGCCCCAGTAATTGAGACGTCTGCTCAGTGGTGGGCGACTCGCTCAAAACAGCCCAAAGCGATATGCCGCGTTCAGAAAGTTTGTCCCGCAACTCAACAAGATCGTTGACGTGCAAGACCTGGCTTGATACATCCAACGCAAGACGCGCGCCCTGAAAAAATGACGGCTGCTCATCCACATGAGACATCAACACGGAAAGCTGTTCGTCCCAGGGAGCGTCGTTCAATGAGACGAGAAGCCCATCGCGTATACCTTTGATCTGAATCAATGATTTCGTCTCATTCATA
>DATHRQ010000146.1:0-9028 GCA_035465095.1 Anaerolineales bacterium
GCCTCACTGCAGACCTTTGTCATCGTTTCTGCATATTCATCATCGCATAATGTGATCGCGGCGGGTGCATTCTCCCCCGCGTTGCTTGCGGAACGCACACTCTCAACCTCGTACCCAGAAGACTCACAGGTAATGATCTACCTCGTAGACTCCTCGCGCCAGGTGCTATTTGTTAGCGGCTCCCCACGGACTCAAGACCTGCCTGCTGACCACCCAGGTGTGACCGAGGCGCTGAGCGGTGAAAGCGGCACCCGCTACGTGCAGGTGGATGACAATGAACATGTGGTGGCTTATAGCCCGATCCGTGCCGCAGGTTGGGTGCTTATTACCGAAGAGGCCTGGGAGGCGGTTGTCAGCCCTTCCCTGCAGATTACTCAGATGGCGCCGCTCGTGCTTGTGCCTGCCTTCCTGCTTGCCATATTTGCCTTGTGGTTTGGCGCGAGAAAGATCGTTCAGCCTCTGCAGCGACTTGAATCCAAAGCTGCTGCGCTTGCATGGGGTGACTTTGATGGTATCAAAGAATCAGTTGGCGGGATTTCCGAGATCAATCAATTGCAAAATGAATTACAGGAGATGGCGCACAAGGTACAATCCGCGCAGGCGGGTCTGCGCGATTACATCGGCGCGATCACCTATGCACAAGAGGAAGAACGAAACCGCCTTGCTCGCGAACTGCACGACGATACCATACAGGCAGTCATCGCGCTAAGACAGCGCGTGCAGCTCGCCCAAAAATCTGTCAAGACCCGCAGCGGCCATCAGGCGTTGAATGAACTCGAATCGCTTGCTGAACATACCGTCGAAAACCTGCGCCGCCTCACGCGCGCTCTGCGCCCGATTTACCTCGAAGACCTGGGTCTTGTCACCGCGCTCGAGATGCTGGCGAAAGAGACCAGCCAGGCGAACCATCTGAAAGTGGAATTTCGTTTGTCAGGAAATGAACAGCGCCTGTCACGAGAAATTGAACTATCCCTATATCGCATCGCGCAGGAGGCGTTGAACAATGTTGTACATCATGCAAGGGCAAAACACGCCGCGTTGAACATCACCTTTGCCGACAAGACAAAACTGGAAGTGACGGACGATGGAATAGGCTTTCAGGTTCCAGCCAGTCCCACTGACTTTGCGCCGAGCGGGCATTTCGGTCTGCTGGGTGTGCATGAACGTGCAGATTTGATCGGAGCACAGCTCGAGATCGAATCCGCTTTAGGGAAGGGAACCAGCCTCACAGTTACATTGAACCGGATTGAAGAATGATGGGATGAAAATTATAGGCCAATTTGCCTATCCTGTGTCCCGCCATCCTGCGCTCATGGGATGACGAGATTTTGCTTATCATCGGTCAGTGAAGACCTGAAAGGTCTCATTTGTATATCAACAATTAAGACGTTTATGAGGTTTTAATCTCACCCAGCAAGCTTTCGCATAGGCTTGTCAGGTCTCAAAGGATTGGTATGGCGACACAAAGTAAAGCTACATTTATTTCATCATTCGACAGATTGAACGTTTTTCTTCATGCACTGTTATTTGTAACAGGTTTTTCACTGGTGTTCATCGTTGGCTGGGGCGGATCAATTACCGCGCTCGGTCAGTTGTTCGGCGCATACAAACGCGTCATCGCACAGGTTGGCGGCGTGATCGTGATCATGTTTGGGCTGGCGACTTTGGAACTGATCCGCATTCCCTGGTTCTATGCCGACACTCGTGCGCAGTATTCGGGTCAACGCGGGACGTATAGCGGATCCGCCTTAATGGGTATTTTCTTTGCCGCAGGCTGGAGCCCGTGCATCGGCGCGACGCTGGGGGCGATCCTCACGATGGGGTTGAGCCAGCAGACCGTTGGTCAAGCCATGTGGCTGGCATCAGGATATTCGCTGGGGTTGGGAATTCCCTTCCTCGCGATGGCATTGGGACTCGAACGCGCCTCGGGCTGGATCAAGCGCATGAGACCCTACCAGAGATATTTCAAGATCGCCAGCGGCGTATTCATTATTACCATCGGCATCCTACTGTTGACGAACACCATGACCTTGATCGCGATCTGGGCGTTCAAGAACGGGCTGTTCATTGACTTTTCCACCTATACGGGCGCACCATCCTATTTCACTGCGATTATTGCTGGATTGTTATCCTTCCTTTCGCCGTGTGTACTTCCGTTGGTGCCTGCGTACCTGGGTTATTTGAGCGGACATACTTTGAATAAGAGCTAGGAGATTACCATGATAAATAAAAAAGTTTTAGCGTTACTTTTGGTGTTATTGCTTGTGGCATGCCAGTCTCAACCAGCTGTGACGGAGGAGACCGTCACAGTAGCGGGAGGTTCGTACATAAATATTAATGGCGAGGGATTGAACACGATGCTGAAGGACAAAGATTTTGTGCTCGTGAACGTGCATATCCCATTTGCAGGCGACATCCCAGATACTGACTTGTCCATTCCCTACAACGAGATCACAGAAAACTCGTATTTATCCCAACTGCCTGCTGATAAGGATGCAAAGATCGTTCTGTATTGCCGCAGTGGGCGCATGAGCCAGATCGCGTCGGATGAACTCGTTGCGTTGGGATATACCAATATTTGGAATTTCAAGAACGGCATGGTCGAGTGGGAACAGGCTGGCTTTGAGCTGGACCAATAAGGAGAATAAAGCGATGACGCCCACAAAACGAAAGACGCAGCAGGATACAGTGGAGCCGGAAGATCAGGAGAACGTCGGAATAGCATCTGAAAAACACAAGCCTGAAGATGAACTACAGAATCTCGAACCTAAAGATCAACCACCTGCTTTGACGATCAATATCCAATCCTGGGCAACCCCCATCGTAGGGGTCGTCATGCTGGTCATCGGGGCTCTGGCGGGTTTTTATGCGCGCCCCTCGGTTTTAGGACAGTTGCCACAGAACGCTGCAGAACAAAGTCCTATAGCAGCCATCCCAACGGAGGATCGTTCGGAGGAACAACAGCAGCTCATGGCGGCATTGGTTCCGAAGGTACGCCACTTCATTGGAGACTTGAACGCGCCAGTAACGATCATCGAATTTGGCGACTTTCAGTGACCGTACTGCGGGCGTTATGCCACTGGCGCGGGTCGTCAGATCATCGAGAAATATGTCAATAATGGGAAGGTCCGTGTTGGTTACTGGAACTTTGCGTTCCTCGGACCTGAATCAACGTGGTCGGCGGAAGCCGCTGAATGTGCGGCAGATCAGAACCAGTTCTGGGCGTACCACGACAAGCTGTATGAGAGTCAGGCTGGTGAAAATCAGGGCGCGTTCAACAAAGACAACCTGAAGATGTTCGCTGAGGAAATCGGTCTTGATACTCAGGCATTCAATGAATGTCTGGATTCTGGGAAGTATACGTCCTTGATTCAGGAGGACACACAAGCCGCCCAATCGCTGGGAGTGCAGAGCACACCGACATTCCTTGTCAATGGTCAACCTGTGGTCGGCGCACAGCCTTTCGAGGTGTTCCAGCAAGCCATCGAGTCATTCTTGAAGTAAGGCTTTCGATTGGAAAAATTTGACAGGATAGTATCCGGTCTCCCGTCCCGAAAGAGGCGATGGGAAATCTTAATGATAGTGAGTCTCGCCGTGGCTGTCTTATGGACTTTTTATTCACGCGTCCCTTCGGCGGTTGGCGCGCCTTTGTCTTCCTCTCCAAGTCCGCGCGAGGGGTTTTTTGCTCCTGATTTCACACTCGATACACTGGCTGGAGACAGAGTCACACTTTCAGAACTGCGCGGCAAAATTGTCGTAGTCAATTTTTGGACCACGTGGTGCCCACCCTGCCGCGAGGAAACCCCTGCGTTGGAAGCATCCTACAAGGCTTACAAAGATTCGGGTGTGATCATCCTTGGATTGAATCTGACCGACCAGGATTCGCTGAAAGAGGTGGATGCTTTTGCCAAGGAATTTGGGTTGACGTATCCCATCGTTCTCGATCGGGATGGATCTGTCGGGCTTACATATCAGCTTAATGGTTTACCAACCACCTTCTTTATTAATCGGGAGGGTATCATCCGAACCGTGGTGGTAGGTGGACCGATGAGTGAAACCTTCATCCGTTCGAAGATCGAGGCGCTCTTGAAAGAGGCGAAGTAGATGTTCCCTTATCTGCGCCTCGGTTCTTTCCTGATCCAGATGCCTCTTCTTGCTTTGTTAATTGGGTTTTGGGGTGGTATGTCCCTTGTGGAACGTGATGCGAAGAGATTGAAGCTGGAGCCAGCCAGGGTCGGCAATCTTATCAACTACAGCTTGGTGGCTGGCATTATAGGCGCGCGGCTCGGATATGCGTTGAGATTTCCGTCTTTATATGCTTCCAAACCCTTAAGCCTGCTGGCGTTGACACCAACCACGCTATTATCGTTCATGGGCTTGCTCGTTGGCGCGATTACTTTTTGGATTTTGATCGACCGCGAGAACCTGTCGCTTCGCCCAACCCTTGACGCGCTTGCTCCCGGTCTCGCCTTGTTTATCGTTTTCGTGGGGCTCGCACACGTCCTGAGCGGTGATGCGTATGGCGCGCCTGCGAATGTTCCCTGGGCGATCCACCTATGGAATGATTACCGCCATCCCACGCAGTTCTATGAAACTCTGTTCGCCTTGACGATCTTCACCGTAGTCTGTGCAAGGTTCCCGAAGCCAGAGGGTGCGGGGTTGAACTTTCTACTGATGGTTGTTCTTTCCTCTGCTTCCAGACTCCTTCTCGAAGCCTTTCGCGGCGACAGCGTTTTCCTGCCAGGCGGTTTTCGCGAGGCACAGTTGATCGCACTGGCGGTGATGGGAATCGGTTTTTATTGGATGAGAAAGTGGATGAATTTGGAAATGATTTAGAGGAAATGAGATATGCCAAACACAAAAAGTATTCGACACGAATGGATCATCTATATTCTGATAGCGGCTGGTTTGATCGCCTTGCTGATATCTTCGACAAGGGCTGAACTTGTACGCAACCCATCACGGCAGGCAATGGCGGATATGGGTCAATATGGATTTGTCACGGTTTCACTTGAGACGGAGCCCTTCCCTGCCAGACCGACAGGTACGGTTGGCTTGAATTTTATGTTGATGAATTCAAACAATGTCAGGTTTGTGCCTGATTCATTCTCCTATGAATACGGTTTGGAAGGCAATGATCAGCCCGTCGGGTTGGGCACCGCCATGCCGATGGCAGATGGAAGCGGCATGCTGATGGCTGGTGAGCAATTTCCCTACGCGGGGAAGTGGTGGTTGCGCGTCTACATTTCCAAGGACGGTTATCAGGATGATGTGCAATTTACGATTGATGTGAGACCGGCGCAGTAGCAGGCGGAATTGCCTATCCCTGGGCAGGCAGTTTGGCGCTCATCTTGCGAATTGTTTGCTGACATAATCCAATAGATGAAACTTGACAAAGAGCGGGAGCCTGTTCAACGTCCCTCGGCACATCGATGGAGTGTAAAGAAACAAAGTCGGCTCTTTCCAACTCTGTTGGTTGGAGCCATTTTTTTGTTGGTCGCTCTTGCGACATTGTTTGTTGTAACCGGCCCCGCATTTGCGTCCATTGCAGGCAGTATAAATACGTCTGCACCGACACAGGAAATTCTATGGGCGGCGGTGGACATTGCCAAACCGTCGATACAGAGAACAGATGCCAGTTTGGTTATTCCGCCACTGTCTTCACCAACAGATTCCCCGGACTTGAGCAAAACCGAGACAATTACGCTCACACCTGAAGCGACAGAAACACCCGGCACACTTATTATGGAAATCGTCCCCGATGATTCCACGGGTCAATCTCTGGCAACAGATAATGCCCGATCTCAGTATTCAGCTGAAGGTCAAAGTGAACGCTGGATCGATGTAAACCTTTCAGAGCAGCGTGTATACGCTTATGAGGGCGATACGTTGGTGAATTCATTTCTTACCTCCACAGGTTTGGCTGATACGCCAACAGTAACAGGAATATTCAATGTATGGATCAAGGTGCGAATTCAAGATATGTTCGGGCCGGGATATTGCCTTCCAGATGTGCCCTATGTGATGTATTTCTACGAAGATTACGGTCTGCACGGCACCTACTGGCATAACAACTTTGGCACACCGATGAGCCGCGGCTGTGTGAACCTGTCGATCGACGATGCAGCGTGGCTATTTAATTGGGCCTCGGTTGGCACAGTTGTGAACGTTCATAATTGATCTCTTTGTAACAATAAAAAAAATATATGTTTTCCCTGCATTTGCGACCTGTCAATCTGAAATCCATAATGAATAAAATGAAACCCAAATCCATTATCCTCGTTTCGACCCTGACCCTGGTTTTTTTAACAGCCTGCTCGACCAATCAAAATGGTAACGTTCAGAGGAACAATACACCACCTCCATCTCAGCCGACAATTGACCGGCCAGCAGAGACAGTTATCGCCTCTTTGACTGCCCCGGCTACCACTCTACCATCCACATCCACGCCCAAGCCGCCTCTCGAAAAGGATGCTTGGATGGAAATGCCCGTCATTCCAACACATGTAAGTGATCCCATGCGCGAAGTTTATGAATTGGGACTGGCAATGGGCAACGATCCAAGGCGCTTTTCTGTCATTGGAGATTGCCAGAATGTTTTATCCTATTTTCTTTCGACATTCGACAAGCCCGGCGATTTTAGACTTGGGGAATATGCTGACCTTCACCCCACCATCGAATACTATCAGGGTTCATTTTCACGCACCAGTTTGGCAGTCAAGGGCGGATTCAATGCTGCCGCAGTCCTTTCACCTTTGCGCGCCGACCCGAAATCCTGCAACAAGGGTGAATCGCCCCTGGATTGCGAGTTGCGCGTTTGGAAACCTTCGGTAGTTTTCGTAAGTATGGAAACGTGGTGGTCCAAGAAACCTGCGCAAGAATATGACAAATACATGCGCCGTGTGATTGAACGCCTGCTCGAGGCAGGTGTGGTTCCGATCATCGCCACCAAGGCGGATAACCTGGAAGGCGACCATTCGATTAATGCAACAATCGCGCAGATCGCCTATGACTACGATATTCCGCTGTGGAACTTTTGGGCGGTCGTGCAGCCCCTGCCGGGTCAAGGACTTACTCCCGATGGGTTCTACTTAACCTTTGCCCGCAATTTCTTCGATGATCCTGCTCGGATGGAACGTGCCTGGCCCTGGCGTAACCTAACCGCCTTGCAGACATTGGATGCGGTTCGCAGGGAATTGACGGATTAGGATTCAGTTTCCAAACTGAAACAGTTCAGATTATCGAACTGCTTGCTATGCATAAGAAAAAAAAGGAGAAATTCATGAGTCAACAAAATGACGAAGACAAACTAACTATTGCATCTGAGGATTCATCCACGATCAAGCGGATCAGGTGGATTGCGTCAGTGGTCATTGTCTTAGCCGTTGCGTTTCTGGTCGGGCTGGGAAGCGGTTATATGAAATGGGGAAGAACTGAAAATGTAGATTCAAAACAACAACAGGACATTGCCATGTTGTACGAACAGGTCAATCCCAGGGATGGATATGCCCTGCCTGTTTCCTATGGTGAACTTGGTCCGCGCTTGATCGAAGGCGGTGTAATTGATTATGAGGCCTTTGCCGCGATCTATACAAACTCCGGCAACCCGCTCTCCGATACTCAAATTGAAATACTCAAGCAGGGCAGCAATGATCAGATCGTCATCACCGCTGAGAATGCCCATTTCCTGCTCAATTATTTTTGGGCGGTTGGCTTGGCAAACAAGAACCCGATTTTGACAAATGGTCCTATGGTTCAAAATAGTGACGGGCAGGTTGAGCGATTCGCATCCACGGGCGGATGGACGCTTGCCGCCAAACCGATCATGGAAGTCTACGCAAGTATGGATTTGATCCCATTGACCCCTGAGCAACAAGCCCGTGTGGATGAAGTGGCGGCGGGAGTATATCGTCCCTGCTGCAACAATCCAACCTTGTTCCCCGATTGCAATCACGGTATGGCGATGCTTGGATTATTGGAATTGATGGCTTCGCAAGGTGCGAGTACAGATCAAATGTTTGAAGCCGCAAAATACGTCAACGCCTTCTGGTTTCCACAACAAAATCTTGAAACCGCGTTGTATCTGAAGGCGAATCAGGATTTGGATTTCGATGACGCCGATGCCCGTCTGGTAACAGGCGCGGGATTTTCCTCTGGCTCGGGGTATGCTGCCACCCATCAGCAGCTACAGGCAAGCGGACTCCTGCCGCAGGCTCCCAGCCAGGGCGGTAGTTGTGCGAATTGAATAGGCATTAATGCCCGCAGTGTTTTGGGTAATATTGCTCTCACCAAATGCACCCGGATAGCATGATAATAAATAGAAGAAAGGAGAAAAATCTATGATTACCACTGTACATGATCCCGTCTGCCATATGGACATTGATCCTGCGACAGCCACGGGCAAGTCCGAATACAAGGGACAGACCTACTATTTCTGTTCGCTGGGGTGCAAGGCTTCCTTTGATAAGGATCCTGAGAAATACATCGGCAAAACTGAGGAGCACGCACATCACCATCCCTAGATCACCGTATATACCTCGCAAAACGGCTTATCATCAGATAAGCCATTTTGCTTATGGGAAACAAGTAAGACCACGCTACTCTTTGAACGACAGTTACAATAGAATGAAGAAAGTGGAAAGGAGCCTTAGATGTCCAAATCAGAACACAAACATGATCAAAATTCTTCTCACAACAAACAACCAGAGCACATGGATCACTCCATGCACGAAATGCCGATAGATCATGCGGGGCATAAAACGGAAATGTCTCATGAAGATCATTCGGCTCACGCAAGGCACGACGAACATGCCGGTCACGGCACAGATCACAGCGGGCACGAGCAAATGTTTCGCACTCGCTTTTGGGGAAGTTTGCTATTGAGCATACCTGTATTGATATTTAGCCCTGCACTTCAAAACTGGTTGGGATACACAGCTACATCATTCACAGTAAGTACGTGGTTTCCGTTCATTTTTTCCCTGGTGTTCTTTGCCTACGGTGGCGTACCATTTCTCAACATGTCGAA
>DATHRQ010000147.1:0-5165 GCA_035465095.1 Anaerolineales bacterium
GAAGGTCGTTCCGGTAGATATCCTCATACCGATCAACAAATCTTGGATTATTGGCGAACCCCCAATGTATTGGCTTCGACCTTGTGCCCTAAGTGTGCCTAATAAAATTTTACGAGGAAGAGAGTGCGTGATTCTTGTATAAAAAGTTTCGTATAGTCAGGTATGATTATCGGTAAAAATCAAGGAGCAAAGGAGGGGGGGGGAATGAGCAGGATTCTTATTGCCGCGTTCATGGTCATCATGATGGCTGTACCCGTCTTCGCCGGAGAAACAGTAACCTACGAGAAGGACATAAAGGGAATTATCGCCAAACGGTGCCTATTTTGCCACGGGACCAAGTCGCCCACGATGGAAGAGTTCGACCGGGACAAAGAAATGTACAAGAAAAAGATGAGGGGACCGAGGTTGGACACCTACGAGAACCTGATGGTATTGGTCAAAGGATCGGATGCTGGCGCCTTGATGAGGAGGCTGGACGACGGGAAGAATACCAAAGATGGGAAGCCGGGCAATATGTATATGCGTTTGGGGAAAACGGACACCGAGCGTGCAGCGAACCTGGAAATCTTCAAGAAATGGATCGGCAACTGGACCCTGAAGAGAAGAAAGGAACTCAGCAAGGAAGAGCTGGAAGCGATCAAGGCTCCCGAGAAGTAGAGCCCTCGGGAAGGGCGGTGCCCTTCCTTCGTACCAAGTCAAAAATCAGAGGGAATCCGGTCTGGCGCCGGGTTCCCTTTTTTCCTGTACCGCCAAAATGTGGTTCAAAGCAAAATTATTTGCGGACTCATTTCAATTTGCGGGCTTGCATCACATCAGTTTCTCCGGGACAGATTGAGTTCGGGTTCGTTCCCCGTAAGTCACTAGACCTGTAGGCATCCCGCCCGAAGGTCGCTGGTTCAAATCCAGACCCCACAACCAAAATATTAAAGGGGTTACGGTGGAAGCTGTAGCCCTTTTTTCATTTGGTGCGGGTCTTCGTATTCTGGAGGCAATTTCAAGAGTATTAGGGTGAGCATACCCCTCCCAGGCGTTTGTTAGAGTTTGCTTTGCCGGGAACGGAGCCAACATTCCCGTTCCCCCAGACCATCATACGCGGCGTATTTATAAGCATCAGCCAGGGTGGGGTAGTTGTAAACCGCCATGATGAATTCGTCGATTGTGTGGCCCCCGGACAGTACGTGGGCGCCAATGTGCACCAACTCCGACGACATTTCGCCGATGAGATGGACGCCGAGTAGTTTCTTGTCTGTAGGCGAGAAGATCAATTTGATCATCCCGTTCGTCTCGCCGATGATCTGCCCACGCGGATTATCGCAGTAACGGGAACGCCCGACTAGGAAGGGGATTTTCTTCTCGAGGCAATCGTTCTCTGTCAGCCCCACCATGGAGATTTCCGGAATGGTGTAGATCGCGTACGGTAGCACCGATGAGACCTGTTCTTTGTATTGGAGCTGGAAAGCGTGCACCATGGCAACACGCGCCTGTTCCATCGAGGTCGAGGCAAGCGCTGGGAAGCCGATCACATCGCCGGCGGCATAAATATTGTGGATGCTGGTTTGGTAATGCTTGTTGACGCGAATCAGCCCGCGCGGGCCCAGCGCCACTCCCAGCGCTTCCAGTCCCAGGCCCTGGATATTGCTCTGTCGGCCGGCTGCGAACAAGGTGATGTCGCACTCCAATGAACCCCCGTTTTGCAGCTGCAAATGGAGGCGGCCCCGGCGAGTCTCGATATTGGCCACCCGATCGTTGAACAGGAGCCGAAGCCCCATGTTGGCTAACTGCATCTGTAGATGTTCCGAGATCTCATGGTCGATGAAGGGCAGCAGCCGGCTTCGCGAGTCGACTAGGGTGACCTGTACCCCCAGGGCCGAGAAGATCGAGGCGTATTCCGAGCCGATCACCCCGCCCCCGATGACGGCCATGGTCTTGGGAATGAATTTCATGTTCAGGATCGAGTCGGAGTCGTGGATCAACTCGTGATCAATAGGCAAGTTTGGGGGATGAAAGGGCGACGAGCCGGTTGCGATGAGGATGTAGTCCGCGTGAAGGTCGCGGGATTCACCGGTGTAGGTTTGCACACGTACGGTATGCGGATTGACGAGGCTGCCGGTGCCCCACACGACCTCGATCTTATGTCGATCCAGGTTGCGCAGGATCGTCTGGCGCTGCTGATCTACCACCAGCCGTAGTCGGAGCATGAAGTCATGGACGGTCAGCCCCTCTTTGAGCGAGTAATCGATTCCATAGAGGCCGCGCTGGCGCAGTCCCGAGAAGTAAAGGGCCGTTTCCCGCAAGGTTTTGGACGGTATTGTGCCGGTGTTGATGTTTGCGCCGCCAGGGAAATGCGTCCGTTCCACAAGTGCCACCCGTTTGCCGAAGTACGCGGCCTGCGCGGCGCCCTTCTCGCCTGCCGGTCCGGAGCCGATTACGACCAGGTCGTAGTCTGCCATGTCATTTCCCCAGGAGTTAGCCTCTGGCCCAAGGTCCGTCTGGAGGGTCACTGTTTATGACCATGTCACACCCCCGATCGTGCCCGGCAGGTGATTCCCGGTCGTGCCCGGCAGGTGATTCCCGGAGGATAGATTTTCGCAATAATTTTAAGAATTATATGTGACTTGCCCCCCTCATGCCAGTCAGATTGTATTGCGGTTTTTCAGACCACAGAGACCAGTGACAGCTGTTGTAGGACAAAACACCAAAGGAGAGACGGTGTCGGGTTCGTTCCCCGAAGGTCACAGGACCTACAGACAACCCACCCGAATGTCATTGTCTTTCGCAACACACCGTCGGGGGCCCACCCCGAAGGTCATTAGCCGGCCACCGTTTGCCCTTTGCTGATCAGAGCATCAGCTTCTCGTAGTTTGCCGACGATCTCTTCGGGACGGTACCGCTTCTTCGACATGGCTCCCTCCTCCTCGATCTCGGTCTAAGAGCATAATTGAAAATCGGATCAATTTCAGGGAGGCGGGTCAGTCAGGGCGACCATTACCATTGGGTGGCGAAATAAACTATGGGCTAAAGGCAGTTACCAGAATGAAGACACCCCAAGTAACTAGGAGCCCACCCGTTACCCGTGAGAACCACGATCCCTTCACAACCTTTTCCATCAGCACAAAGGTGGCCAAGACCGCAACCCATAACAGGTTCATCACACCGTTGACAAACAGGAGTGCCATAAGTGCCCAGCAGCAACCGACGCAGTAGGCGCCATGACGGAGGCCCATGAGAAACCCACCCCATGGTCCCTCTCGCCAGTGGGTCATGATAAACCCCAGTGGCGACTTGCAGTGTGAGAGACAGGCATCTTTCATGGGCGTGCATTGGAAGACACCCGCAATAATGAGAAGCAGACCGCCAAGCACCGGGGTGTTCGTGGACATCATCGGGGATAAAAGGGCGGTCGCATGCAAGCCCCACTGAGCGACTGTGGCGGCTATACTGAAGACGCTCCACACCACAAAGTAGCCCAGCACGAATACTCCGGTCGGCACAAAGGATCCATCATTCTCACGACGCTTGCGGTTGCTCGTGGCAAACATGAGCACCATCGGGGTAACAGATGGTACCATCATGGCCACCATCATCACGGCCCACATAAGAAACATCAGGAAAAAGTCGAGAGCGCTCCATGACTGCATATTTGGCATCGCCATATTCGGGACCACGCCCTCCATTTGCCAGGCAAGGTAGAACATATACGTCCAAGCTATCGTTGTGATACCCGCAAGACCTGCGAGTACGATGCCTCGGTCCCGCCTCAATATGGTTTCCATGTTGGCCTATATCCTCATTGGTTGAGCAGAAAAGAACACGCCAATCGCTGTATCTGTATCGTTAGCCGGTCGGCCACTGAACTTTCGCGTGTTCCGCCGCGCACTTCCCATCGAGGGTCATGTCAAAATGGGAACCATCCTTCAGCCAAAACTCCTTGAGCGAATACTGGTCGGCTTCTTTGAAAATCATTCCCTTAGGCAAAACAACTTTTGAGTCCGTTTCAACCCCGGATACCGGATTGCGGATGGACGCGAAGGCCATACGGATGTGATTACCAACTGTAACTTCGGTATTCTTTCCCGCCACCTTCACCTCTATGGGAACAAATTTGGGACCTATAATCTCCGTGAACGTATTGGCGAGGATCTCAAATGGTAGGCCTCCTGCCTCACCGGAAATGATCTTGATCAGAGCATCGCGCTGTTCTGCAGAGGCTTCTTCATCGATATAGATGGAAGCCTTACCGTTACCTTCGTGGATTGCGCCAGGCCACTTGACGCCAATGAAGGTGCTGAGGCCGTCGAGACGTACGCCGTTGTAGGCTCCGTCTTCTACCCTGAAGCCAATCGCACCCTCACAGAAGCCTTTGGTCGGTGGAGCGTTGAAGTTACAGGGACAACCGTAATCGCAATTGCAACCGAGCAGGTAATCACCATGGATATGCCATTTTTTGGACATCGGTTTCTCCTCTCCGTTTTTACATTCGGAACGCGGTTCTTGCCGCGGTTCTCGATATGTCCGTGACCCGTTAAAGATAAATAAGGCCGATTGAATTATGTTCATTGGGTGGATTGAACTCCGTAAACGTTTCAAGTTTTCAGGAAAAATTTGAATGCACCATTTGACCGCCGATATCCTTTTGATTAATGACAGGCAGGCCTGGCACTATTAAGCTACTAACACGGATATTTGTTATAAGTGGCTGAAATATATACGATACGTTATGGACGAGTACGACAACACCGCCCTTATAGTTTGCTCATCCTCTAGGCCACCTGTTTTCACCGAGGGACATTTCCCCCCATTGAAAAAATCAGGAACGTGTCGATGAGGGCCGCGAGGACGAACAGTGGAAACGCGACCTTGAAGAACATCCTGATCCCATGTATTACCTGGTCACCGAACCCCTCCATGTCACGCCGTCGGATTCGTTTTGCGAAGGTCACGCCTAGCCAAAGGCCGTATGCCGACGAAAGGATAATCGCGAGGATCTCCAGCACACCGTGGGGCAGCACTTTCTTTGCCGCCTCAACATACCCAAGCCCCCTGGATGCGAACAGGTAGGTAACCCCCAGGACGAATCCGTTCGTTGCAACGGCAATCAACGGAACGAGGCCGAAGAGGATACCGGACAGGAGTACTGCGAACGACTTGGCCGAGTTGTTGAGGAG
>DATHRQ010000148.1:0-10243 GCA_035465095.1 Anaerolineales bacterium
ATTCATCACCGTTTTTGACCTGAAATTCAAGCACAGTCCCTTTATTGCGCGGCAGCGTACGCTGTACCCGATAGGTGTTTCCTTCGTGTTGAAAGGTAAGCGCGACTTCTGCCGCTTTGACTTCGGGATTCAGGTTGATGATGTCACTGCTCCTGCCGCGCGCTTCACCGAACAGACACCAAGTGAAGGCGTCCAGCAGGGACGATTTGCCCGCGCCGTTATGCCCTGAAATGCAGGCAAGTTCGAATGTGGTGAAGTCGAGTTCGGCCTGTTCGCGGTACGAAAGAAAACCTGAGATACGGATATGAGTGGGGATCATAATTAAGAGCGCCCTGTGTGACGAAATGTATTCTGCGGATACGTTATTCGATGGATTATAATCTACCCGTCATGCTTGAAGCCTCGAACCGGCTTGCGCGCCGCCGCCTCATTTTGATCTCGATCATCCTGGCAACCATCCCTTGTTATTGTCTGGGGGTGGTTGCCGTAATGCTCGCCCCGGATACCTCGATCGCCTCTCCCAGCCCGACGTTTGCTTCGACCGCGACAGATGCGTTTCCACTCTCGAGCGCAACCCTTTCGATTGTGACGGGCACATTGACCAATACACCGACGATGACGCCGTCGCCAACGGATACGCTTACGCCCTCCTTCACACCTTCGGTGACAAGTACGGTAACGGTTTTTGTGCCGCCTACAGATACGCCTTCCATCACGCCCAGCTTTACGCCCTCACGTACCTATACCCCATCCTCCACGCCGACATCGTCATTTACGCCCAGCAGGACCCCATCACCCACAAATACTCCCACCGTAACGATCACGCCCTTCCCATAATGGTATGACGGATACCTCAGCGTTTCTTAAATCCTTGATCTCGACGGCTGGTCTGTCCGGTCACGAGTCCCCTGTCGCCAGGCTTATTGAAGAGAAGTGGCGTATGCTTGTTGACGAAACCAGCATGAGCCGTGTCGGCTCGCTGCATGCCCTGAAAAAAGGCACAGGCAGGAAAAAACGTCCATCGGTGATGATCGCGACGCACATGGATGCCATCGGGATGATGGTGTCGCGGGTCGTCGACGGATTCCTGTCCATTACCAACGTTGGTGGCATAGATGTTCGCGTGCTGCCCGGGGCGGAAGTGATCGTCCATGCCAGCAGCGGAGAGGATCTGCCGGGCGTGGTTGGGTTGCCTGCTCTGAGATATTTGCCTAAAAAGGAACGAAGCGGCCCTGTCGGTATACGCTATCTGTTGGTGGATACCGGTCTGACACCGCGAACTGTTGCAAAGAAAGTACAGGTGGGCGATCTGGTGTCGATTGCAAACGAACCCATCGAATTGGCAGGTGGCCTGATCTCAGGCCATACGGTCGATAATCGTTCATCGGTCACAGCGTTGACGGTTTGCCTCGAAGAGCTTCAGGGCAGGCGTCATGTTTGGGATGTGTGGGCCGTAGCAACGGTTCAGGAAGAGGCGAGTAATTATCTGGGCGCGTATACATCTGCGTTTCAGTTGAATCCAGATATTGCCATCGTGGTGGACGTCACGTTTGGAAAGGGTCCCGGTGCGGACGATTGGCCGACGCATCCAATGGAGAAGGGTGTTGGGTTGTGCGTTGGGCCGAATCTGCATCCGTTCCTGCATACGAAGCTGAAGGAGTTGGCGGAGCGATTGGAAATACCCTGGTTCCTGGACATAATCCCCACGCATTCAGGCACGGATGCTTTTGCTATTCAGGTGACCCGCGAGGGCATCCCAACCGCGCTGGTTGAATTCCCGATCCGGTATATGCACACACCGGTTGAAACGGTTTCAGTGAAGGATATCCAACGTACGGGACGTCTGCTGGCGGAGTTTATTGTTTCACTTGATGGGAACTTTATGGATACGGTTGTCTGGGAATAAACATGCCTTCATTTGGAAACACACAACTGAAATTGCTCGAAAGATTGTGTAATGTTGTTGGGGTCTGCGGTGATGAAACCGAGGTGCGAAAGATCGTATTGGATGAAATCAAAGCCTTTACGGACGAAGTCAAAGTGGATGCGATTGGCAATGTGCTGGCGATCAGGCGCGGGCAGGGTGCGAAGCGGGTGCGGGTCATGGTCGATGCGCATATGGACGAAGTCGGTTTTTTTATCGTTGCAGATGAAGGTGATGGTATCTATCGATTTGAGACAGTGGGCGGAATCAATCCGCGTCATTTGTTTGGAAAACAAGTTTATGTTGGTAGAGACCGCACGCCGGGTCTGATCGGCGGCAAGCCCATCCACTTGATGAATTTGGATGAACGCAACCGCTCTATTTCTGTGGGGGATCTGCGTATCGATATCGGTCTGAAAGGCAAGGCGAATGTGGGTGACCGGGCCGGTTTTGCCACAAAATTTCGCCGTGCAGGCCCATCGATCATGGCAAAATCGATCGACAACCGTATCGGTGTCGCGACGTTGATCGAACTGTTGAGATACGCTCCGCCGAATATCGATCTTTGTGCCTCCTTTTCTGTGCAGGAAGAGATCGGTTTACGCGGTGCGAAGGTGGCGGCGCAATATTTCAAGCCAAATATGGCAATTACAATCGATGCAACCCCTGCGTATGATCTGCCCTTATATGACGGCAGTGAGAACACGTCCTACTTTACGCAGCTCGGCCTTGGCCCAGCGATCTACCTGGCGGACCGTGCGGCTCTTCACGACCTGAGGCTTGTCCGTTTTCTACGGGACATTGGCGACACTGACAACATCCCCTACCAGATCCGTCAACCCGGCGGCGGTGGCACGGACTCGGGCGCGATCCAGCGCTCGCTGGCCGGCGTGCCAACGATCGCTGTGTCAGTGCCGCTGCGGTATGCTCACTCGCCGATCGGTATTTCGCGGGTGAATGATTGGAAGAACATGCTCAGGCTTCTCCACACGGCCCTGGAGAGGATCACGCCTGGGTTGATCTCAAAGCGTTGAGATGTTATTCTGGTTTATAGGTGACGTATGAATGGATTAATTGCCCTGGTCGGCTCCGGTGAATATCTGCCGATCATGAATGATGTTGACCATTATCTTCTTCAGAACCTGAACGTGGACGGACGTGCCCCGCGCGTGGTCTGCCTGCCGACGGCAGCCGGACAGGAAGGTGATGGGAGCATCGATCGCTGGTCGAACATGGGAGTCGATCATTTCCGGGAACATGGCGCCGAGGTCAAGGCGCTGCGTATCATTGACCGCGAGTCGGCTGATGACCCGCAGTGGGAGTCTTTTTTGGAAAACGCCGATCTGATCTACTTCTCGGGCGGAGACCCTGGATACCTGTATCAAACGTTGAACGGCAGCCGTGCCTGGAAGGCGGCTCAGCGTGCCTGGGAACGAGGTGCCGTGTATGCGGGATGCTCGGCAGGCGCGATGATCCTTGCAAAGCGGGTTCCCAGATTCAGGTTATCGGGCACGGGTGAAGGATTTGGTATCGTCCCCGCGCAGTTTATCGTTCCGCACTTCGATGCCATCCCGTCGATGTTCAAACCGCTGGTTTTTGCCTTGCGGAAACAACTGGAAAAAGGTCAGCGCATGATCGGCGTGGATGAAAATACGGCGCTTGTCGGCAGGCTCGGCGGCGAGTGGCAGGTCATGGGACAAAGTAGGGTGCATATCTATACGCGTGATGGCCTGAAAAAATACGAAAGTGGACAGTCTGTCACGCTCGATTGAATTTTCCAAGGAAAAGACTGGAAATCATGAAGCAGTTGCTTAAGCAATTAACGGAAACATTTGGCCCTTCCGGCTACGAAGACAACGTCCGCGAACTTGTTCGTAAAGAGGTCAAGCCTCTCGCGGATGAAATTAAAGTAGATACCCTCGGCAACCTGATCGTACGCAAAAAACCGACCAGGAAATCCAGGGACAAAAAAAGGATCATGATCGCTGCGCACATGGACGAGATCGGTCTGATGGTCAGCCATGTGGACGACAATGGATTTGTCCGTTTTTCTCCCATCGGAGTAATTTTCAGGCGGTACGCTTCCGGCGCAAGAGTCCGCTTTTTGGATGGTATACAGGGCGTCCTTGGTTTTGACGATCTGACAAGCCTCAACGAAGTTCCCACGCTTGATAAGGTTTATATTGATGTCGGTGCAACCAGTAAAAAAGACTGCCCCGTAAAGGTCGGTGATGTGGCCGCCTTCGACCGCCGCTTCACAGAAATGGGGAACCGTCTGGTTGCAAAGTCAATGGATAACCGGGCCGGCGTGTTGGCGGCCATCGAAACGCTGCGCTCGCTGCGATCCACACCGCATGATGTTTACTTTGTGTTTACCACACAGGAGGAGGTCGGCGTGCGCGGAGTACCTGCTGCAGCCTATGGTATCGATCCTGATGTCGGCATTGCCCTCGATGTCACGCCAACGGGCGATACTCCCAATTCGCTTAAAATGGAGATGACCCTGGGAAAGGGGCCATGTATTAAAATCAAGGATGTCGGCGCGATTTCAGACCCGCGTATTGTAAAATGGATGATACGTACAGCCGAAAAACATAAAGTTCCTTATCAGCGGGAGGTACTTCTTGTGGGCGGCACCGATGCCCGCGCAATTCAGATAACACGCGCTGGCGTGCCGGTCGGCTGCATCTCCATTCCCGTCCGCTATGTCCACTCAACATCTGAGATGGTGGATTACGCTGATATTCAAAACTCCGTCAAACTGCTGACGGCGCTACTCCGTACACCGATCGATCTGTGAGGATGATGATTCAAAAACTACGATTTGCAAATACTCTGATACTTATATTTCTGGCGGGATGCTCGTCCCTCGCCCCGATTCTTTCCACCCCGACGTCTGCACCTGCTCCTGCTGCCACGTCCACGCTCCGGCCTGAGCCCACGGCAACGTCGTCTCCGGCGGTAACGTCTACGACACTGGTGATCTGGCTGCCTCCGCGGTTCGACCCTTCTGCAGAGACGGAATCTGCTGAATTGCTCGATCAGCGCTTAAGGGAGTTCGAAGCCGAACATTCCGACCTGAACATCGAGGTTCGCATTAAGTCCAATCCGGTGGAATTCCTTCGTGTAACAACCAGCGCAGCTCCGGATTCCATGCCAGACCTGGTCGTTCTCTCGTATAACGAGATGCAGGCCGCCGCTGCAGCAGGTTATCTGCATCCGCTTGACGGTTTGACGGAAATTCTTCAGGACCCCGATTGGTACGTCTTTGCACGTGATCTAAGCAGCGTTCAAAACGCGGGTTATGGTATTCCCTTTGCCGCAAACGCATTGTTGACCGTCTACCGTCCTGCCGTATTTGATACGCCTCCGGCGACCTGGGATGCAATAATCGGCTCAGGCGCAAAGATCGTTTTTCCTGCATCCGATCCTAATACTTATTTCCCGTTATCGTTATACCTCTCGCTGGGCGGCCAACTGGCGGACGAGCAGGGTGCATTTACATTGGATGAGACGATACTTGCCCGTGTATTATCCTTTTATCAAAGTGCCTATGAAGCCGAGGCAATCCCGGTCAGCAGCAGGGTTTATCAATCTGATGAGCAGACCCTGATCGGTTATCGCAACGGCGAAGCGGATTTGGCTGTTGTCTGGGCCTCCAGCGATATTGCCACTGTCAGCGGAGAATATGCGTCCCTGCCAGGCCTGGAGGACGTCCCCCATGCCATTGGCAACGGCTGGGTGTGGGCCTTTGCAGGCTCAGATCCTGAGATCCAGCCGTTGGCGGTCGAACTGGCTTCCTATCTGGTGGAAAGCGATTATATGGCAGAGTGGACGTACGCAGCGCGTTATCTTCCAACCCGTCCGTTGGCGTTGGAGGCGTGGGAAGGGGAGGCGCTGAAGAGCGGCATTAATGATGTTTTGCTTTCTGCACACCCTGCTCCTTCCCCGGAAACGATCTCCAGGTTTGGGTCGCTCATGCAGGGGGCGTTGACCCGCATATTTAATGGCGATCAGGCTGAGGCTGTGGCGCGAAGCGTGGTTGAGAGTATCGAATAGAGATAATTTTATTGCTTGATGGATTTTAGATCCAGGCCCATAACATCCAAACGACGATCATCGCAATACCAACTGCAAATCTTGCTCCAAGCGCCCAGCCCCATCCAACCATATAGACCTTTGTGGATTTCCATGCCTCATCACTGTTTTTAAGTCTGCGGTTTTCTGCAAGGAATAGCGCAAGCGGTGCGGCGACCAGGCCGGCGATGGGCGTGAAAAAGATGCTAACGATGATGCTGGCGGCGAATGCCATAAAGATCGAGCTCCAGGGGATGTATTGATGGCGCATTTTACGGGCGATAATCAGGTTGTCGGCGATGTTGCCGCCGATCATGAGCGCTGTAATGATTCCGAATGCGACCCAGTCCCATGTGGTCATCATGTTCGCTGCATCCTGTATCAGAGCATATACAAGTGTGGCGAGCCACATGATGAACAGACCCGGAAAGATGGGGATGATCAGTCCGATCAATCCGACGAACAGTACGAACAGGGTAAATGTTTCAATTGCAACTTGTAGAAACAAAGGCAGCCAGTCGGGCATGTCTCTCCTTTGATGTGGTAGAGACTTCGGAAGTCTTTAAGACTTCCGAAGTCTAGCAGTTTGATTGTTATGGCTCGATCACATCCACACCGCCCATCCACGGACGGAGTACCTCAGGGATGACAACTGAGCCGTCCTCCTGCTGGTTGTTCTCCATGACCGCGATCAACGTGCGGGGAAGGCCCAGCCCCGATCCATTCAGTGTGTGGACGAACTGTGTCTTGCCGCCATCGGCCGGGCGATACTTTATATTCGCACGGCGGGCCTGAAAGTCGCGTACGTTCGATACCGATGAGACTTCCAGCCACTCGTTGCAGCCTGCCGCCCATACTTCGATGTCGTACGTGATCGCCGACCCGAAGCCGATATCGCCTGTACAAAGCTGTTTGACGCGATAGGGCAAACCCAGCGCCGTGCAGGTCGCTTCCGAATCTTCGCGCATTTTTTCGAGCAGTTCATCCGACTCTTCAGGCTTGGCATACATGTACATTTCGACCTTGTCGAACTGATGTCCGCGTTTGATGCCGCGCACGTCGCGCCCCGCGCTCATTTTCTCGCGGCGGAAACAAGGCGTATATCCCGTATACAGCAGCGGCAGTTGCGCCTCGTCCAGGATCTCGTCCATGTGCATGCCCGTCAACGGCACTTCGGCAGTCGGCACGAAATACAATTCCTCTTCATGATCCTTATACAGGTTGTCGGCGAATTTGGGTAACTGCCCCGCGCCGTAGACCGTATCGTATTTCACCATGAACGGCAGATATTGCTCGGTGTATCCCTGCCTGATGTGCAGGTCGAGCATGAAGGCGATCAACGCGCGCTGCAATCGTGCGCCCGGGCCGCTCAATACATAGAAGCGCGAACCGGTGATCTTTGCGCCGCGTTCAAAGTCGATCACGCCCAGTTCGGGCCCGAGATCCCAATGCGCTTTCGGCTCGAAGTCAAATTCAGGGAGCTGACCAACCGTGCGCAGGACAACGTTTTCATCCTCGGAGGCGCCTATCGGCGTGCGTTCATCCGGGACGTTGGGCAGGGTGCTGGTCAATGAGGTTAATTCTTCCTCCACGCCTGCCACTTCCTTATCCAATACTGCGATCTTATCTCCGACCTCGCGCATCGCGGCGATCTTTTGTTCGCGTTCAGCAGCGTCCTTCATCTGACCGATCTCTTTCGAGACCACGTTGCGTTCCGCTTTTAACTTCTCAACTTGGGTAAGCAGTTGACGGCGCTGTTCATCCAGCCGCAGGATATTGTCTATGGGAGAGGCGTCCATCTGGCGGTTTTTCAACGCCGTACGGACAAGGTCTGGGTTTTCGCGAATTAAATTGATATCCAACATGTTGCACCTCCGTGTGCAGAAATGAAATACGCCCCCGGTCCATTTTGCAGGACGAGGGGGCGTCTCGTGGTGCCACCTGCTTTCATCACGCGTTCCGCGTGATCTCGGAGTGCGCTGTAACGGGCGCTCGCGTTTCCCTTACAGTGAGCCTGATCGGCTCACTCCTGCAGGAACAACGGGGTGAAGTGGATTTCTCTGTCTGCCCGGCTGCCTCGCATCGACCGGCAACTTTCTGGTACGGTTGAACAGGTACTTATCTTCACGCTGTCTTATGGGTGCGATTATACACTTCCAGAGGATGGTGTCAAGCGGAGTTGATCCGATATAATGAAATATCTTGAAGGGGGATTGAGATAAGGCAAAGGTTGAGATAAAAACTTATCGAGGAAAATCAAGCCAGTGTTATGCCTAAATCGGCGCTTTTTATCCAATAATTGAAAGGCAAGTTGTGGTATATTTTTAATCAGGAGCGACACATGAACGAACGCATACTTATCATCGAAGACGACCAGCAGATCTTGAAACTGCTTCAACGCGGACTCGCGTATGAGGGATATACCGTTGACTCTGCCACCGACGGACGCATGGGCTTGATCCTTGCGCGTGACCATACACCCGATCTTGTCATATTGGATTGGATGCTGCCAGGCATGGACGGCCTGGAGGTTTGTCATCGTTTGCGGACGGGCGGTTCCATCCCGATCCTGATGTTGACTGCGAAAGATACGGTGCAGGATAGGATTCAAGGGCTGGATGCAGGCGCAGATGATTACATGATCAAGCCGTTTAATCTGGACGAGTTGCTGGCGCGTGTGCGTGCATTGCTGCGCCGCACCCAACCGGAACGCATCCCCGTTCTAAAGTTTGCAGATCTTTCACTCGATACCGGCTCGCGGCAGGCTTCACGCATGGACCGTACCATATCGTTGACGGCAAAGGAATATGAATTGCTCGAGTTGTTCCTGCGTCATCCCAAACAGGTGTTGACCCGTGAAGTGATCTTCGACCGGGTGTGGGGATACGATTTTGGCGGTGAGAGTAACGTGCTGGAGGTTTATATCCGCTACCTGCGTCAAAAACTGGAGGCAGATGGAGAGCCGCGCTTGATCCATACTGTGCGTGGTGTTGGATATGTGATGCGCGAAAATCCCTGATGTGTATTTAAGATCCCAAGCAATAGTAAGTAATAATTAATTCATTATGTTGTTGCGTCTGCGCCTGACCCTTTTGTATTCGATACTGATGGGCGGCGTTTTACTTGTGTTTGGGGCGGCTGCATTTTCACTTGTGGATATCGTCCTGATCAGCCAGGTGGATGACACATTGGAATTGACGGCAGATGAGTTCATAGCCATATCGAGTGTGAATCATCTCAAGGAGGTAAAGTTCGATTCAATGCCGTCGGACATGGAGGTGGATGTCCATGCACAGGTGTGGGGGCTGGACGATACATTACAGGACAGTTATGGGTCGCTTGGGCGTAGCGGTGTTCCATTTGACCTGCTTACCGATCGGACGAATCGTCCACGCTTTCGTGAAACGACGGTGGAGAATCGCCCGATCAGGGTATTAAGTGTGCCTCTCAGGCAGGCAGATACGTTGATTGCGATTTTGCAGGTTGCGACCCCGCTCGATGCCATCGAAACTGCAAGAACCTACCTTGCCTATGTGCTATTGGTTATATGGTTTTATGGTGTCATCATCGCGGGCTTTGTCACCTGGTTTACGCTCGGCGTGACTCTTGCGCCGATAAAAACGATCGTTGAAACTGCTGAACACATCAACCGTGCCGATGACCTTTCGCGACGCATCCCTCAGCAGGGGTTGAACGAGGATGAAATTGGAAGTCTGGTGAACACCTTCAACCGAACGCTCGAGCGGTTGGAGAGCCTGTTTACATCACAGCAGCGCTTTCTTGCGGATGTCAGCCATGAATTGCGTACGCCTCTGACGGTCATCAAGGGCAATGTGGATCTGATCCGCCGCATGAAGCAGTTCGATGAGGAGTCTCTGACGAGTATCGACCAGGAGGCGGGGCGGCTGACCCGCTTAGTGGGCGGACTGCTGATGCTGGCCCAGGCTGAATCGGGGAAACTGCCTCTCACGTTCAAGCCTGTAGAGCTTGACATTCTTATCACCGAAGTGTTCCAGGAAATGTGGGTTATTGCGGGAAATAAGGTTCACGTTCATCTGAATGAGATCGATCAGTTGCAGGTCAACGGTGATCGTGATCGCCTCAACCAAGTGCTTATTAACCTGGTGGCAAATGCGATCCAGTATACGCCCGAGGGCGGTGACGTATTCCTGAGCGTTTCCAAAGTTGCCGATCAGGCGCGCATCATCTGTCGGGACACTGGGCCCGGCATCCCAGCCGAAG